>NZ_JBITVZ010000012.1:0-140858 GCF_044543385.1 Stenotrophomonas sp. NPDC077420 | reverse complement strand
AACTGGCACCGACCCCACATGGGGATCGGCAACCAGCCGCCTATTTCAAGAATCCCGCTGAACAACGTACTGGGTTTACACAACTAACAGTCGGCTCTACCGGTCGGCTTGGCTCCGGAGCACGGGGGGTTGCAGGGCCGCGCGAACGGCAGCCGACTGACAGTCGGCTCTACCTGCAGCCGATTAACAATCGGCTCTACCGTTCGTGATGCGCGCCGGTTATTTCAGGTTGGCCAGCATCCAATCGACGGTGGCGTGGATCTGCTCTTCGGTCAGGCCGGGGTTGCCGCCCTTGGGCGGCATGATGCCGCCATCGGGGCCGGTGTAGCCCTCGATCGCGTGCTTGTAGAGGGTGTCCTTGCCCTGCGCCAGGCGCGCATCCCAGTGCGCGTGGTCCAGCGTCGGTGCCTGGCCCACGCCAGTGGTGTGGCAGGCGGTGCACAGGTTGTCGAAGATCACCTTGCCGTCGGTGGTGCCACCGTAGGCCACGTTCGCCGCCGCCTTGGCCAGCGCTGCGGCCTTGGCCGCGGCCTGGTCGGCGGCACCGGTGGCGCCGGCATACACCGCGCCGGCCGGGGCAATGCGCAGTTCGGTGCGCTTGGCGGCCTGGGACGAGACTTCAGCAGGAATGCGGGTGTGCAGGTACGCGGCGAACAGGATCAATCCGAGCGTGATGGCCATCAACAGCGCAATGACCATGGAAAAGCGTTTCAGGAACTCGAGGTCGTAATTCCGCACTCTCTTTCACCCCTGGCTGGTAGTCGTTGGACCACGGCTTGTCGGCCGAGTATGACCAGCGTCGGCGGCGCTCTGCAAGCCGCCGTCCGGTGCCGCATTGCAGCATGGAGGTGGCTCAGGCGCCGGCAGCGCGCAGGCAGAAAACGCAGATCGATTCCACCAGCGCGGTCTGGTCGCCGTGGGCGTCGCGGCTGGGCGCGGTCGGGCCGACCAGCGCTTCGGTGAAGGCACCGACGATGCAGGCCGCCGCCACTTCGGTGTCCTGCGCGGGAAAACTGCCGGCGTCGACACCGTCATCCACGATGCGGCGGAACACGTCACCGAACAGGCGGCGGCAGCGGATGCGCTCGGCTTCCACCTCCGGGTCCACCGGCTCGGCGATGAAGGCGTAGGCCAGCCCCGGGCCGGCCAGCGCGCGGCGCACGAAGGCGGTGATCGCCCGGCGCAGGCGCTCCGGTGCCGGCAGCGGTTCGGCGGCAATGGCCTCGAAGATGCGCAGTTCGTGCTCTACCGCGGCGGTCAGCACCTCCACGAACAGTTCGGCCTTGGACGGGAAGTGCCGGTAGATCAGGCCGGTGGAGACGCCGGCCTCGGCCGCCACCGCGGTTACCGGGGCATTGCGGTAGCCGCCGGCGGCCACCAGGCGGCGGGTCGCCAGCAGGATCCGCTCGCGGGCCCCGGCCAGGCGTTCTTCCATCAGTGCGGAGCGTTTATAGGCCATTTGCTGATTCTATGTTCAATTTTTGAATTTGTGTTCACTTTTACCCCGGGGAGGACTAGGCTGGGGGCCTGATCGACCCTTCCTGCCTTGCGGAGCTGCCTCATGCACGTCCCCACCCTGAACTTCGACCTGGGCGAAGAGATCGACATGCTCCGCCAGAGCGTGGCCCATTTTGCCTCGGCCGAGATCGCGCCGCTGGCGGCGCAGGCCGACGAGGAAAATGTCTTCCCGCACCCGCTGTGGCGCAAGCTGGGCGAGCAGGGGCTGCTCGGCCTGACCGTGGAGGAAGAATACGGCGGCAGCGGCATGGGCTACCTGGCCCACGTGGTGGCGATGGAAGAAATCTCGCGCGCGTCGGGCGCCATCGGGCTGTCCTACGGCGCGCATTCGAACCTGTGCGTGAACCAGCTGCGCAAGAACGGCACCGAAGAACAGAAGCAGCGCTTCCTGCCCGGCCTGTGCAGCGGCGAGAAGGTCGGCGCGCTGGCCATGAGCGAACCGGGCGCCGGTTCGGACGTGGTGTCGATGAAGCTGCGTGCGGACAAGCGCGGCGACCACTACGTGCTCAACGGCAACAAGATGTGGATCACCAACGGCCCCGATGCCGACGTGCTGGTGGTGTATGCCAAGACCGATCCGAACGGTGGCGCCAAGGGCATCACCGCGTTCCTGGTCGAGAAAGGCATGAAGGGCTTTTCCACCGCGCAGAAGCTGGACAAGCTGGGCATGCGCGGCTCCAACACCTGTGAGCTGGTATTCGAAGACTGCGAAGTGCCTGAAGCCAACGTGCTGGGCGCGGTGGGCGGTGGCGTGCAGGTGCTGATGTCGGGCCTGGATTACGAGCGCGTGGTGCTGTCCGGCGGCCCGCTGGGGCTGATGGCCGCCGGCATGGACGTGGTGATGCCGTACGTGCACGAGCGCAAGCAGTTCGGTGAGGCGATCGGCACCTTCCAGCTGATCCAGGCCAAGCTGGCGGACATGTACGTGGGCCTCAACGCCTGCCGCGCCTATGTATATGCAGTGGCGCGCGCCTGCGACCTGGGCCGCACCACGCGCCAGGATGCGGCCGGTGCCATTCTGTATTCGGCCGAGAAGGCCACCTGGCTGACCGGCCAGGCGATCCAGATCCTGGGCGGCAACGGCTATATCAATGAATACCCGACCGGTCGCCTGTGGCGCGATGCCAAGCTGTATGAAATCGGCGCGGGCACTTCGGAAATCCGCCGCATGCTGATCGGCCGCGAACTGTTCCAGCGCACCAAGTAAGGGCCCTGCGATGACTGTACTGAGCACCCAGCTGCAACCGGGCAGCGAGACTTTCGAAGCCAACCGCGCGGCGCTGCAGGCGATGGTGGACGACCTGCGCGCCACCCTGGCGCAGACCGCGCTGGGGGGCAGCGAAGCGGCACGGCAGAAGCACACCGCGCGCGGCAAGCTGCTGGTGCGCGACCGCATCGACGCCCTGCTCGACCCGGGCAGCGCGTTCCTGGAGATCGCGCCGCTGGCCGCGCACGGCATGTACGGCGACAGCATCGCCAGCGCCGGCGTGGTGGCCGGCATTGGCCGGGTGTCCGGCGTGGAATGCGTGATCGTGGCCAACGACGCCACGGTCAAGGGTGGCACGTACTACCCGATGACGGTGAAGAAGCACCTGCGCGCGCAGGAAGTGGCCGAACAGAACCGCCTGCCCTGCATCTACCTGGTCGATTCGGGCGGCGCGTTCCTGCCGCTGCAGGACGAGGTATTCCCGGACCGCGACCATTTCGGCCGCATCTTCTACAACCAGGCCAATCTCTCCGCACAGGGCATTCCGCAGATCGCCTGCGTGATGGGCTCGTGCACCGCCGGTGGCGCCTACGTGCCGGCGATGAGCGATGAAACGGTGATCGTGCGCGAACAGGGCACCATCTTCCTGGGCGGCCCGCCGTTGGTGAAGGCGGCCACCGGTGAAGTGGTCACCGCCGAAGAACTGGGCGGTGCCGATGTGCACACGCGCATTTCCGGCGTGGCCGACCACATGGCCGACAACGACCTGCAGGCGCTGGCCCGGGTGCGCGCGATCATCGCCCAGCTCAACTGGCGCAAGCCCGAGCCGGCGCTGGCGGTGCAGGCGCCGGCCGAACCGCGTTATGCCGCGGAAGAGCTGTACGGAGTGATCCCGGCCGACACGCGCAAACCCTACGACGTGCGCGAAGTGATCATGCGGCTGGTGGACGATTCGCGCTTCGACGAGTTCAAGCCGCGCTACGGCAACACGCTGGTCACCGGCTTCGCGCACCTGCATGGCTACCCGGTCGGGATCATTGCCAACAACGGCATCCTGTTCTCCGAGTCCGCGCTCAAGGGCGCGCACTTCATCGAACTGTGCACGCGGCGCGGCATTCCGCTGGTGTTCCTGCAGAACATCACCGGCTTCATGGTCGGGCGCAAGTACGAGCACGGCGGCATCGCCAAGGACGGCGCCAAGCTGGTGATGGCGGTGGCCTGCGCCAAGGTGCCCAAGTTCACCGTGGTGATCGGCGGTTCGTTCGGCGCCGGCAACTACGGCATGTGCGGCCGCGCCTATTCGCCCAACTTCCTGTGGATGTGGCCGAACGCACGCATCGGCGTGATGGGCGGCGAGCAGGCGGCAAGCGTGCTGGCCACGGTCAAGCGCGATGGCATTGAAGCCAAGGGCGGGCAGTGGTCTGCGCAGGACGAAGATACGTTCAAGAGCCCGATCCGCGACCAGTTCGAGCAGCAGGGCCACCCCTACTACGCCAGCGCGCGGCTGTGGGATGACGGCGTGATCGATCCGGCCGATACCCGCCGCGTGCTGGGTCTGGCGCTGTCGGCCAGCCTCAACGCCCCGGCCCGCAAGACCGATTTCGGCGTGTTCCGGATGTGATCCGGCCCATTGGCATGCGCAACGAGACTTCCATGTTCACCAAGATCCTGATCGCCAACCGTGGCGAAATCGCCTGCCGCGTCATCGCCACCTGCCAACGCCTGGGCATTGCCACGGTGGCGGTGTATTCCGACGCCGACCGCGACGCACGCCATGTGCGGCTGGCCGATGAAGCCGTGGCCATCGGCCCGGCCCCGGCGCGGGAAAGCTACCTGCGTGCCGACGCCATCCTGGACGCCGCGCGCCGCACCGGTGCGCAGGCCATCCACCCGGGCTACGGCTTCCTGTCGGAGAACGCGGACTTCGCCCAGGCCTGCGCCGAGGCCGGCATCGTGTTCATCGGCCCGTCTGCTGCGGCGATCCGCGCGATGGGGGACAAGAGCGCGGCCAAGGCGCTGATGCAGCAGGCCGGCGTGCCGCTGACCCCGGGGTACCACGGCGACGCGCAGGACCCGGCGTTCCTGCGCGAACAGGCCGACGGCATCGGCTACCCGGTGCTGATCAAGGCCAGCGCCGGTGGCGGCGGCAAAGGCATGCGCAAGGTGGAAGACAGCGCGGCGTTCACCGAAGCGCTGGCCAGCTGCCAGCGCGAGGCGCAGTCCGCCTTCGGCAACGCCCACGTGCTGGTGGAAAAGTACGTGGAGCGCCCGCGCCATATCGAGATCCAGGTGTTCGGCGACAGCCACGGCAACGTGGTGTACCTGTTCGAGCGCGACTGCTCGGTGCAGCGCCGCCACCAGAAGGTGCTGGAAGAAGCGCCTGCGCCGGGCATGACGCCCGGGCGCCGTGCAGCGATGGGGAAGGCCGCAGTGGATGCCGCGCGTGCGGTGAACTACGTGGGCGCCGGCACGGTGGAATTCATCGCCGGGCCCGACGGCGATTTCTACTTCATGGAAATGAACACCCGCCTGCAGGTGGAGCACCCGGTCACCGAATGCATCACCGGGACCGACCTGGTGGAATGGCAGCTGCGCGTGGCCAGTGGCGCACCGCTGCCGCTGCAGCAGGAACAGCTGCGGATCAACGGCCATGCACTGGAAGCGCGGCTGTATGCCGAAGATGCGGACAAGGGCTTCCTGCCGTCCACCGGCACGCTGCGCCACCTGCGCCTGCCGTCCGGCAGTGCGCACGTGCGCGTGGATGCGGGTGTGGAACAGGGCGATGCGATCACTCCGTTCTACGACCCGATGATCGCCAAGCTGATCGTGTGGGATGTGGACCGCGATGCCGCGCTGCGCCGCATGCAGCAGGCGCTGGCCGAGTGCGAAGTGGTGGGCGTGACCACCAACGCCGCGTTCCTGCGCCGGTTGGTGATGACCGATTCGTTCGCCAACGCGAAGCTGGATACCGCGTTGATCGAACGCGAGCAGGCGGCACTGGCGCCACATCAGGGCGATACCGACCCTGCCCTGTGGGCGCTGGCGGCCGTAGCTGCGATGGCGACGGACGCAGCGGCCCCGGTGGATGCGCGCGACCCGCACTCGCCGTGGCAGGCGCGCGATGGCTGGCGGCTGGGACAGCGTGCGGCGCGGCGGCTGACCCTGGAGCATCGCGGCAGCCAGCAGGTGGTGGCCGTTGAAGGCCATGGCGAGGCGTGGTCGATCAAGGTGCGCGGCACCACGGTATCCGCGCAGGGCCAACTGGTGGGCGAGCGGCTGGCGCTGCAGGAGGGAGAGCGCCTGCACCGCGCCCGCGTGGTACGCGACGGCAGCGAGCTGTACCTGTTCGGCACTGACGGCGTGCAGCGCTTCACCCTGCACGACCCGGTGAGCGAAGCCGACCACGCCGTGGCCGATGCCGGCAGCCTGGTCGCGCCGATGCCAGGCCGCGTCGTGGCCACGCTGCTGGCGCCGGGCACCCAGGTGGTGCGGGGTACCCCGCTGCTGGTGCTGGAAGCGATGAAGATGGAGCACACCCTGCAGGCGCCAGCCGATGGCACGGTGCAGGGGTACCGGGTCAAGCCGGGCGACCAGGTGGCAGACGGCGCGGTGCTGGTGGATTTCGAAGCGGCGTAGTGACACCCCATGGGTGTCATCGCGGTGCCGGAACGAAGAGCTGACACGCATGGCGTGTCACTACGCGTCATCGGCGCTTCATTGACGCATCGTGGCGTCAGACACCGTGTCATGCACGTTCAAGGCCTGCATCAGCTGCGCGTTGGCGATTTCGGCAATCGCGCGACCGCGATGCTCGAACAGCCACTCGTTCTGCTTCTGGAACTCCGGCACGTCACCCAGCTGCCGGTATGCCTCGCGCAGCGCCACGTGCGCCTGCACCGGCTCGGTCCCGTCCATCAATGGCTGCAGCAGCGCCACGGCCTGGGACGGGTTGCCCTGCCCCACCTTCTGCATGGCCAGCAACACGGAGCGCCACTTGCCGATCATCGGATTCTTCTGCTTCTGCAGCAGCGGGTCGTACTCGGCCAGCAGCGCGTTGGCCAGGGCATGGTCGCCCTGGCGCTGCGCCAGATAGGCCAGCGACAACAGGCGCAGCGCGCGGTCGGGCAGGCTGGGGTGCCCGCTCGCCGCCAGCAGGGGGCGTAACTGCACGGCAATGGCCGCCAGCGCTCCGGAGTCGGCCTGCTGGCATGCCGTGGCCACCACCGCCCGCATCAACGCCGCATGGACGCGAAAGTCGGCCGACTCGGTCGGCATGGGCTCGGCGGACAATGCGTCCACCATGCCGGTGCAGTCGTCCTGGTCGGCGGCCAGCAGCACCCGCACGCGGACATTCATCAGCGCCTGCAGCTCGTCGCGCGGTCGGGCCAGCTGGTCCAGCACGTCCTGCGCCTCCTTGTAACGGCGCATGGCGATCAGCACGTCGGCGCGCGGGTCGCTCACCGGGCGCCCGGTGAGCTGTTCGGACAGCTTGAAACTGCGCAGCGCCTCGTCGTACCGGTTGGTACCCAGCTGGATCCAACCCAGGTGCGCGATTGGATAGGCGCGCATGGGATCCTGTGGCACGGCAGCCGCGCGGGCGTAGGGTTCGGCATCGTCGAAGCGGTTGTCGGTGAGCAGATACCACGAGGTGTTGGACAACCCGGCGTAGGAGTCGGGGTACACGTCGGCCAGGACGCGCCAGTCATCCAGCGGCCACGCGTCGGCGCTGAGTTCGTTGCTCCAGGCCTTGAGATACAGGCGCTCGCGGTGCGGCAGCCGCTGGTTCACCGCCAGGGCGCGGGCCAGGTGCGGCTGCGCCTCCTCCCGCCGTTCCAGCCGTACCAGCAGCTTGGCCAGCCCGATGTGGGCCATGGCGAAGTCCGGATCGGCATCGATCGCCGCTTCGTATAACTTGGCCGACTCGGTGAAGCGTCGCCGCCCCAGCGCGCTTTCAGCCAGGGCAAAGGATTTCAGCGCTTCCATGCTGGCGGTGGACGCCTGCGGCAGCGGCACCGACTGCTGAACCGATGCCACCGATTCGCCCAGCCCCGCGCGCAGCTGACCCACTACGTCGTCCACCGCCGCCATGACGTCGGCGGCGGCATCGGCCTTGGCGCGATAGCTGCGCACCACCGCCCGGCTGGCCGGGTCGAGCAGGTCGACGCTGACCAGGTAGCTGCCGCCTGACTGGCGGATTCCCGGTGCCAGGACCATGCGCGCTCCCTCGCGCGCCGCCACGTCAGCGGCCAACTCGCGATCCAGGCCGCGCGCGGCGGGCACCCGCAGCAGGTCGCGGGATTCGCTGACTTTGCTGCTGGACAACACGTTGACGTAGCGCGACTGCTCCAGGCTCATCAGCAGGGCGCGTTGCAGGGAATCGTCGAACAGCACCTGGCCGCTGGCGTTGTCCACGTCGGCCAGGACCACCCAGTCGCGCTCGGCGAAGGCGATGGCCGGCTCCGGTCGCAGCAGCACCCAGGTGCCGATCCCCAGCAGGGCGATCAGCGCAGCCTGGGCGGCCAGCGCCGCCGGTCGGCGCCATACCGGCAGCACGCGGCGCGCCTTGGCATTGCCACGCGGCATGCGCATCGGGGTGATGCACAGCTCGCCGGCCTCGAACACCTCCTGCGCCGCCGGCACCGACTTGAAGCGCCAGCGGCCGTGCGACTTCCAGAGCAGCCGCTCCCCGCGCTCGCCCAGCAGGCTGCTGGCGCGCCGGGTCAGGGTTTCGGCCACGGCCGACATCAGGATCTGCCCGGGCCAGGCCAGCATCATCAGGCGCGCGGCCATCGGCTTGGCCAGGCCCTCCACCTCGACCGGCTTGGCACCGGCAGCGACGGCCTCGGCGCTGTTTTCCCAGATCAACACTTCGCCGACGTGCAGGCCGGTACGCGCGCTGAGTTCGATCCCCCGCTGCTTGCCGATCTGCAGCAGTTCACGCTGGTAATCCAATGCAAACCCGAGCGCGTCGATCGGCCGCTCGAACAGCATGAACACGCCGTCGGAACGGTCGATCTGCTGCCCGTGCCACTGCTGCTGCAGCGCCAGTACCAGCCGGTCGTGCTGCTGGAACAGTTCGGCGGCCATGCTGTCGCCCAGCCGTTCGACCAGCCCGAGCGAGTCGCACAGGTCGGTGAACAACAGGGCCTTCAGCAACGGGGGCTGGGTCGAGGGTGCGGCATCACCGTTCATGTCAGGGCCAAACTACTTTGTTTGGATCGAACTCTGCCGTGTCCAGCGTATCACTTCGCCAGCCCACGCCCATGATGGCGACGGGACTGCAGGTGACGCCGTCGAGGGCGAACACCGCTTCGGTGTCGACCTCGTTGATGGCCGCGGTCACGAAAGCCGCCAGGCCGGCTTCGGTGGCCGCCATGTACAGCGCCTGCGAGATGTGGCCCACGTCCAGCAGCAGGGCGCGGTAGGCCTTGGCGTGGTTGCGGTACTTCCAGTTGCTGCGGGCGAACCGCGGCACCAGGACCAGATGGGCGGCTGCGTTGGCAAACCAGTCCTGGCCGGACAGCATGGCCTCGGCCACCTGCTGCAACGGCCGGTCGCAGTGGCGGGGCAGCGCCACCAGCGCATGCTGCACCGGGTGGTAGTGGTACAGGCCGGGCTCCAGGCCTTCCACGCGCTGCACCAGCAGATAGGTCTCGGTGGGATGCAGCCCGCCGCCGGACGGCACATGTTTCTTGAGGAACGCGGTGTCGGCTTCCATCTGCACCACGGCCTGGGCCTTCACCGTACGCTGCAGGAGCTGGGCCAACTGCGCCTGGTCGATGCCGCGTGCGGTATCGAAATTGCGGCAGGTGGCGCGGCGTTCCAGCAGCTCGTCGTAGCCGGTGGCCGCCACGCCGGGCAGGGGCTGGTACGTGCCCGGATGCGCCTGCACCGCCGGCGGCGGCGCGCCCAGCTGCCGGCGCAGGTCCTTGGCAGTGACCATGGCGCTGTCACGCATCTGCGCGGCACTGTTCACCCCACTCCAGCGGGCATGACGATGCAGCAGTGCCGCCAGCGGCCACCAGTGGCCGTCACGCATGCCTTCGTCGCGGTGTCGATGCGCGGCGTGGTCGTCACCGTCCGATAGCAGCAGTCCCGCCTCCAGCAAAGCGTCCAGGTCTGCCTGGGGGGCCGCCACGTCGCTCGATTCGGTCCACTGACGGGAACTCAACGCACCGAGCAGCTCGCGTTGCGCCCCGCTCACCAGCACGGCCTGTTCCAGGTGCGCGGCAAGGGCCACCCAGGTGGTCCGGGTGGTGACCTCTGCACGTCCGGCCAGGATGGCCTGCAGGCCAAAGCTCACCTCTTCCCGGGGTTCGAACATGACAGTGGTGCAACGGCGCAGTTTCATTTCGGAATGACCTTGGAGGGGGCGGGGACATTCTAGGGCGCACGCCCGGCGATGCGGTGACCGTGTCCGGTAATCGACCCAGCCTGCGTTCTGCGTGGGATCGCAGATTCCCCGGGTCGCTCGCGGCTACATTAGCGCTCGCCCTGGCCGATATACCTGACTCCACTTAAAGGATCGAACGCAATGAGCAGCGACAAGCCGGAAACGAACAAGATCTCTCCCGAAATCGCGGCAAAGCTGGTGGGCAGGCTGATCGACGACGCCGCGTTCCGCGAGCTGTTCCAGAAGGACGCGGCCAGGGCACTGGCCGAGCTGGGCGTCAACGTGGATGCCCAGCCGCTCTGCTGCGATATCCAGCAGCTGGCCAGCGTGGAAGAGCTGCGTGCGGTGCAGGCACAGCTGGAGCACTACCTGAGCACCTCAACGCAGGCGATGTTGTTGCCGCACTGCTTCGAGGCAGGCAAGGCCGCCGACTCGCTGGAATGAGTGCGCCGCCAGCCTGCGCCCGGTTTACTGGGGACGCAGGCTGGCGTCGGCCAGCGTGTCGCGCACGCTCAGTGGCTGCATCAGCTGCATGGGCGCCAGTTCGGCAAACGCCTGGCCACGATGGTCGAACAGCCATTCGTTCTGCTTCTGGAACTCTTCGGCATTACCCAGCCGACGTTGCGCCTCGCGCAGCACCACCCGTGCCTGGACTGGCTCGGTTCCGTCCAGGATCGGCCGCAACAAGGCATCGGCCTGGGCAGGCTGGTTCCTGCCGAGCAGCTGCATGGCCAGCACCACCGCACGCCACTTGCCGATCAAGGGGCTCTTCTGGGTCTCAAGCAGCGCTCCGTACTCGCGCAGCAACGCGTCGGCGCGCGCGGCGTCGCCCTGGCGCTGCGCCAGGTAGGCCAGCGACAGCATGCGCAGCAACCGATCCGACAGATTCGGGTTGGCGGTGTCCTTCAGCAACGGCAGCAGCTGGGCGGAGACCGCCGCCAAGGCAGCGCGATTCGGCCGCTCGCAGACGGTGTCCACCACCGCGTGCATCAGCAACACATGCGTGCGGAAGTCGACCGATCCGGTCGGCGCCTTCTCGCTGGCCAGTGCAGCGGTCATGCCGGTGCAGTCGTCCTGGTCAGCGGCAAGCAGCACGCGCGCACGCTGGTACATGATGGCCTGCAGTTCATCACGGGCCTTGGGAAGCTGTGCCAACAGCGCTTTTGCCTCGTCGTAGCGGCGCTGGGCGATCAGTACGTCCACCCGCGTATCGCTGGCGCTGCGTCCGATCACCTGCTCGGACAACTGGAAGCTGCGCAATGCCTCGTCGTAGCGGTTGGTACCCAACTGGATCCAGCCCAGGTAGCCAAGGGTGCCGGCACGCAGCGGCGCCTGCGCTACCGAAGCGGCGCGCGCATAGCGCTCGGCCTCGGTGAAACGGTTGTCCAGCAACAGGTACCCGGCGGTGTTGGCCTGCCCGGCAAAGAAATCGGGATACACCTCCGCCAGTGCCCGCCAGTCTTCCAGCGGCCAGCCATCCGGACGCAGCTCGCTGCTCCACGCTTTCAGGTACAGGCGCTCGCGGTGCGGCAAGCGATCATTGAGCGCCAGCGCCCGCTGCAGGTGCGGCAGGGCTTCGGCGCGCTGGTCCACGCGCACCAGCAGCTTGGCCAACCCCATGTGGGCCATGGCGAAGTCCGGGTCCGCATCGAGCGCCGCCTCGTAGAGTTTCGCAGCCTCGGTGAAGCGATACCGGCCCATTGCGTTTTCGGCCAGTGCGAACGACTTCAATGCCTGCAGGTTGTTGGTGGTGGCCTGCGGCAGCGGCACCGACTGCTGCACCGAGGCCACGGTTTCGCCCAGGCCGGCGCGCAGGCGACCGACCACGTCGTCCACGGCGGCGACCACATCCCCCGGGGATTGCGCGTCGGCCTGGTAGGTCCGCACTACCGCCCGGGTCACCGGATCCATCAGGTCCACGGCCACCACATACTGGCCCATGGAGCGACGGATGCTGGGGGCCAGCACCATCCGCGCGCCCTCGCGTGACGCCACGTCGCCGGCCAGGACCCTGTCCAGCGCGTGCTCGGCCGGCACCCGCAGCAGCTCGCGCGATTCCTTCACTTTGCTGGAAGAGAGCACGTTGACGTAGCGCGACTGCTCCAGTCCTAGCAGCAGCGCCCGTTGCAGGCTGTCGTCGAACAGTTTGTCGCCACTGGCGTTGTCGACGTCGGCCAGCACCACCCAGTCGCGCTCGGCGAAGGCAATCGCCGGCTCAGGGCGGAGCAGCATCCAGCCACCAATGCCGAGCACGGCCAGCAGCGCCAGTTCGGCCGCCAGCGCGACCGGCCGGCGCCACAGCGGCAGCTTGCGCTGCGCCTTGGGGTGTGCTTTGGGCATGCGCAGCGGTGCGAAGCCGGGCTCACCGACTTCAAACACCTCCTGCGGGGTGGGAATGCCCTTGAACAGCCACGGGCCGTGCGCGCGCCACTGCAGCTGCGCGGCGCGCTCGCCCAGTTCGCTGCTGGCACGCCGGGTGAGCGACTCGGCGACGGCGGAGAGCAGGATCTGGCCGGGTCGGGCCAGCCCCATCAGGCGCGCCGCCATTGGCTTGGCCAGGCCCTCCACTTCCACCGGCTTGGCCCCTGCCTGGATCGCCTCCGCGCTGTTGTCCCAGATCAGCACCTCACCTACGTGCAGGCCGGCGCGGGCGCGCAGGGGAACGTTGCGGCGCTTGCCGAGCTCGTGCAGTTCACGCTGGTAATCAAGCGCGAAGCCGAGCCCATCGATGGCGCGATCGAACAACAGGAACAGGCCGTCGGAGCGGTCGATCTGCTGGCCATTCCATTGCTGCTGCAGCGCGAGCACCAGCCGGTCGTGCTGCTGGAACAGCTCGGCAGCCGCGCTGTCGCCGATGCGCTCGACCAGCACCAGCGAATCGCACAGATCAGTGAACAGCAGGGCCCGCAGCAGCGGCAGCTGGTTCGACGGTCCGTTGTCGCCGTTCATTGCAGGCGCCGGTCAGGGAGTGACGGTCGCAGAGCGCGACCAGTGCAACCGGTTGCCGCCCAGGCGCTTGGCCTGGTACAGCGCATTGTCAGCGCGTGCGTACCAGTCGCTCCAGTCGCTCTGGGCTTCCAGCAGGCTCACGCCGATGCTGACCGGGCAGACATGGGGTTGGCCGCCGGGCCGCCCCATCAGCCCGTGCACGGCACTGAGGATGAACTCTGCCGCGTGCTGCAGGCTGTCCGGGCTGGCCTCGCGCAGCAGCAGGCAGAATTCATCCCCGCCCAGGCGGCAGGCCCGATCCTGCTCGGTGGCCACCGATCGCAGGATGTTGGCCACGCTCTGCAGGACGCGGTCGCCGGCCTGGTGGCCGTACTCGTCGTTGACCTGCTTGAAGTGGTCGCAGTCGATCAGCAGCAGGCCCTGCGGGGCACCGTCTTCGTGGCTGCGGCATTCCTGCAGGTACAGGGCCAGACCGCGGCGGTTGTGCAGGCCGGTGAGTTCGTCGGTGCGCACCAGCTCGCGGGTGTGGGTGAGCTGGTGGGTGGTGACGTAGAGGTTGTCCAGCGCGGTTTCGAGGTCATGGTTGCGCCGGCGCAGCTGGCGGATCAGCACCTGTTCGTTGCTCACCACGCGCATGATCGTGCGGCGCAGGAAGTAGGCCACCAAGCCGGGGTCGCGGTCGACCAGCCGCTGGAAGTCGGCATGGTCCAGCTCCAGTACCAGCGAATCGGTGGTGGCGCGCGCGTCGGCGCTGCGCGGGTGGTCGCCGATGAGCAGGCCCAGTTCGCCGAAGAACTCATGCGGGCCGAGCGTCTTGACCACCAGGTCTTCGCCGAAATCCAGCTCGATGCCGCCACTGACGATGACGTACATGGTGTTGCCGGACTGATTGCGCAGGAACAGGTGTTCGCCGGCGCGCAGCGGGCGGTGCTGGCCGAATTCGGCGAACAGGGCGAATTCGCCGGCACTCAGGACGGCATGCACGATCTCAGCCATCGCGGTCCGCGCGATGCCTGACGCTCGTTCGCACACATTCGTCGCAAGATTCCCGGTCATGCCATACACCCGCTTCCAAGCGTCCCCCGGTGAGCAAATGAGGATACCACCCATTAAAAGTGTGCGCCTCATCACATTTCCATGCCCCGGCGCCCGGACTTCACCCGGCGCTCCGGCCATTCCTCCCAACGCGGCAACCGGCTGGGACCGGCCATTCCCTGCCGCATGGTGCGCACGTACGGACCGTAGCATCTGGCGGAGCCATATAAAAGAAGGGCCGCCCCTACAGGGGCGGCCAGTGCCGGCCGACGGCCGGCGCTACCGGGAGGGGGCAGGTCAGGCCGCCCGGAATTGTTCTTCTTCGGTCGAGCCGGCCAGGGCCGTGGTGGAGGACTGACCCTGCTGGATGGCCTGGGTGACCGCGTCGAAGTAGCCGGTACCGACCTCGCGCTGGTGCTTGACCGCGGTGAAGCCGCGGTCGGCGGCGGCGAATTCGGCTTCCTGCAGCTCCACGAAGGCGCTCATCTGGCGGCGGGCGTAGCCGTGGGCCAGGTTGAACATGGAGTAGTTCAGGGCGTGGAAGCCGGCCAGGGTGATGAACTGGAACTTGTACCCGTAGCGGGCGATTTCCTTCTGGAACGTCGCAATGGTGGCGTCGTCCAGGTTCTTCTTCCAGTTGAAGCTGGGCGAGCAGTTGTAGGCCAGCAGCTTGCCCGGGTACTTCGCGTGGATGGCTTCGGCGAACCTGCGCGCGAACTCCAGGTCCGGCTTGCCGGTCTCGCACCAGATCAGGTCGGCGTAGGGCGCATAGGCCAGGCCGCGGCTGATGGCCTGGTCCAGGCCGTTGCGGGTCTTGTAGAAGCCTTCCACGGTGCGCTCGCCGGTGGCGAAGGGCTGGTCGTTGGCGTCGATGTCGCTGGTCAGCAGGTCGGCGGCTTCGGCGTCGGTGCGGGCCACCAGCAGGGTGGGCACGCCCAGCACGTCGGCGGCCAGGCGCGCGGCGTTCAATTTCTCGATGGCCTCGCGGGTGGGCACCAGCACCTTGCCGCCCATGTGCCCGCACTTCTTCACCGAGGCCAGCTGGTCTTCGAAGTGCACGCCGGCCGCGCCGGCTTCGATCATCGCCTTCATCAGCTCGAAGGCGTTGAGCACGCCGCCGAAGCCGGCTTCGGCATCGGCCACGATGGGCTGCAGGAAGTCGATGTCGTCCTTGCCTTCGGCGTGGTGCAGCTGGTCGGCGCGCAGCAGGGTGTTGTTGATGCGCTTGACCACCGCCGGCACCGAATCGGCCGGGTACAGCGACTGGTCGGGGTACATCTGGCCGGCCAGGTTGGCATCGGCGGCGACCTGCCAACCAGACAGGTAGATGGCGTTGAGGCCGGCCTTGACCTGCTGCATGGCCTGGTTGCCGGTCAGCGCGCCGAGCGCGTTGACGAAGTCCTTTTCATGCAGGTACTTCCACAGCTTCTCCGCGCCCAGCCGGGCCAGCGAATGCTCCACGTGCACGGTGCCGCGCAGGCGCACCACGTCGGCGGCGCTGTAGTTGCGCTGGATGCCGGCCCAGCGCGGGTCGGTGTTCCATTCGTGCTGGATCTGTTCGGCGGTCGGCAGCTTGCTCATGGCGTTCTCCAGGATGGTCGGCAGGGGGGATCAATCGATGCGGGCGTAGGCCGGCAGGGTGAGGAAATCGGTCAGGTCGTCGCGGCGGCTCAGCTCGCCGAGCAGGGCGATGGCCTCGTCGATGCGCGCGCCGCCCGGCAAGGCGCTGCGGTCGCCCAGGCGCGCCGGCAGTGCCGCCAGGGTGGCGTCCAGCAGGGCCAGGTCGATGGCGGTGCCGTCGTCCAGGTGCTGGCCGGGCACGTGCAGCCACTGCCACAGCTGGCTGCGGCTGATCTCGGCGGTGGCCGCGTCTTCCATCAGGTGATGGATCGGCACGCAGCCGTTGCCGTCCAGCCAGGCGGCCAGGTAACGCACGCACACTTCAACGTTGCCCTCGAAGCCACTGCGGGTGATGGTGCCGCTGGGCGCGGCGATCAGCTCGTCGCGGCCCACGCGCACGTCGCGGCGCAGCACCGCGTGCTGGTTCGGGCCGGGCATGTGCGCGTCGAAGATCGCCTGCGCCACCGGGATCAGCGCCGGGTGCGCCACCCAGGTGCCGTCGTGCCCGGCGGTGACTTCGCGCAGCTTGTCGGCACGCACCCGCGCCATGGCCTGTTCGTTGGCGGCGGCATCATGGTTGATCGGGATCTGCGCGGCCATGCCGCCCATGGCATGCGCGCCACGGCGGTGGCAGGTCTGGATCAGCAGTTCCGAATAGGCCTTCAGGAACGGCTGGGTCATGGTCACCTGGCCGCGTTCGGGCAGCACCTTGTCGGCGTGCGCGCGGAAGGTCTTGATGTAGGAAAAGATGTAGTCCCAGCGGCCGCAGTTGAGCCCGACGATGCGATCCCGCAGCGCGTGCAGGATCTCGTCCATTTCGAACACCGCCGGCAGCGTTTCGATCAGCACGGTGACCTTGATCTGGCCATGCGGCAGGCCGAGCATGCCTTCGATGTGCGACAGCGCGGTCTCCCACAGTGCGGCCTCTTCCATCGACTGCAGCTTGGGCAGGTAGAAGTACGGGCCGCGCTGGCGGCACATCAGCGTGCGGGCGTTGTGGAAGGCGAACACCGCCGCATCGAACAGGCCACCGGCCAGCGGCTGGCCGTCGATGCGCACGTGCTTTTCGTCCAGGTGCCAGCCACGCGGCCGCACGATCAGCACCGCCTGCTCGTCCAGCGGGCGCAGCGCGTACTGCTTGCCCGGCTTGCCGTCCACCGACGGACCGGCATGGGTGAGGTCGCCGCGCACCGCGCCGATCAGCGCCTGCTGCCCGGCCAGCAGGTTCCGCCAGGCCGGGGCGGTGGAATCCTCGAAGTCGGCCATGAACACCTTGGCGCCGGAGTTGAGCGCGTTGATGACCATCTTCGGGTCGGTGGGGCCGGTGATCTCGACGCGGCGGTCCTGCAGGGCGTCGGGGATCGGGGCCACGCGCCAGTCCTCGCTGCGGATGGCGGCGGTGTCGGTGCGGAAGTCCGGCAGGCCGCCGCCGTCGAAGAACGCCTGGCGTTGGCGGCGGGCCTGCAGGCGGCGCTGGCGCTCGGGTTCCACCGCGCGGTGCAGCGACACCAGCAGCGCCAGTACCCCCGCCGGCAGCAGGGCCGACTGGCCGGCAAGCTGGGTGGTCAGGGCGATGCCCGGGGTGGCCGGGGCATCGGCCGGGGTGGGCTGGGCGGTGGCGAAGGCGGCGACAGCGGACATGTCCAACTCCTGCGTTGCGGGTGATGCCACCGTGCGCCGGAGTGTGGTATTTGACAAAACAGTTATCGCAATGCTTTACATAAGCTTCGCTTATACTCGTTACGCCATGCCCACACCCAAGCCGCCAAGTCCCCGTTTTTCCTACAAGTCTGACCGCCTCAAACCGCTGCGGGCGTTCTGCCAGACGGTGCGATTGGGCTCAGTCTCACGTGCGGCTGAGGCGCTGTTCGTCAGCCAGCCGGCGATCAGCCAGCAGTTGCAGGCGCTGGAACGCGAGTTGGGGGTGGGCCTGTTCGAGCGCAGTGGGCGGCGCTTGGTGCCCAGCCGCGAGGGCCAGCTGCTGTTTGAAATGGCGCAGCCGCTGGTGGAAAGCCTGGACGGGCTGGAGGCCAGCTTCCGCGACAAGGTGAAAGGGCTGGATGCAGGCGAGCTCAACATCGCCGCCAACAGCTCCACCATCCTGTACCTGCTTCCGCGCATCGTGGAGCGCTTCCGCCAGCGCCACCCGGACGTGCGCCTGACCCTGCACAACGCGATCAGCGCCGACGGCACCGACCTGCTGCGCAGTGATGCCGCCGACCTGGCGGTGGGCTCGATGACCGAGGTGCCGGCCGACCTGAGCTACGCGCCGGCGTACCGCTTCGAGCAGGTGCTGATCGCCCCGCCCGACCACCCGCTGGCCACCGCGCCGGCGCTGACCCTGCAGGCGATCTCGGCCTACCCGCTGGTGCTGCCGCCCAAGCGCCAGATCACCTACCGGCTGGTGGACCAGGTGTTCCAGCGCCAGCGCGTGCCCTACACGGTGGCGCTGGAGGTGGGCGGCTGGGAGGTGATCAAGCAGTACGTGGCGATGGGCATGGGCATCTCCATCGTGCCGGCGCTGTGCCTGAACGATGCCGACCGCGACCGGCTGGTGACCCGCTCGATGAGTGCGTGGTTCCCCGAACGCAGTTACGGGGTGATCGTGCGCCGCGGGCGTTACCTGTCGCCGCAGGCACGCGCCTTCATCGAGCTGATCCAGCCGGACCTGTTCAGTCCGCGCAGCTATGATGAAAGCGGTCATTCCGAACGCTGACGCGCTGCCATGTCGATCGAACTGCGCCACCTGCGCTATTTCCTGGCGGTGGCCGACACCCTGCACTTCGGCCGCGCCGCCGAGCGGCTGGGCATGTCGCAGCCGCCGCTCAGCCAGCAGATCCGCCAGCTGGAAACGCTGCTGGGCGCGCGCCTGTTCCTGCGCAGCAACCGCCGCGTGGAACTGACCGAGGCCGGGCGCGTGCTGCAGGCACAGGCCACCGAGGCCTTGGCGCGGGTGGACCAGGCCATCGAGCTGACCCAGCGCGCGCAGCGCGGTGAAACCGGCGAGCTGCGCATCGGGCTGACCCGCGCCACGCCGTTGTCCACGCAGATTCCGCGCGCGATCTTCGCCTACCGCCAGCAGTTCCCGCAGGTGCAGTTGAAGCTGCGTGAAATGAACACGCTGCAGCAGATCGATGCGCTGGTGGCCAATGAACTGGATGTCGGGCTGATCCGCAAACGCGCGCTGCCCACGCCGTTGATGTCACGCAAGCTGTTCAGCGATCCGCTGGCGCTGGTGGTGCATGACCAGCATCCGCTCATCCGCGCACTGCCGCCCGGTGCGCCGGTGGCGCTGCGCCAGTTCGCGCACGAGCCGTTCGTGGGGTTCCTGCGCGAGGTGGGCGCGGGCATCCATGATCATTTCATCGCGCTGTGCCGCAGCGCTGGATTCACCCCGCGCATCATCCAGGAAGCGGGCGAGGCGTCGACGCTGATCAGCCTGGCCGCGTCCGGGCTGGGGGTGACGGTGCTGCCGGCTTCATGCAGCCACATCCACGTGGAAGGTGCGCGCTTCGTGCCGCTGAGCGATCGCGCGGCCAGTTCGGAAGTGCATGTGGCCTACCGGCGCGGCAGTCCCTCGCCCCTGATCACCCATTTCACCCGGCTGCTGCAGGGCGGCTTCAGCGACTGAGCGCCAGCGCGGCGGGTGCGGGCTGCGCGCGGCGACCCAGCCGCCAGGCGATGGTGGCGCCGATCGCGGTCAGCACCGCGGTGAAGGCGCACACGCCCCACCAGTCCCAGCGGATGTAGAACACGCCCCCGGCGACGCCGGCCAGGCTGGACCCCAGGTAGTAGGCGAACAGGTACAGCGCCGAGGCTTCGGCGCGCATGACGCCGGCGCGGCTGCCAACCCAGCTGCTGGCCACCGAGTGCCCGCCGAAAAAGCCGAACGTCACCAGCGCGATGCCCACGGCCATGCAGCCCAGCCAGGGCAAGGCGAGCATGACGATGCCCAGGGCGATGAGCGCGTAGCAGATGCCGAGCACGCGGCCCCGGCCGTGGCGGGTGGCCTGCTGGCCCATCCAGGCCGAGCTGAAGGTGCCCACCAGGTACACGCTGAAGATCAGCCCGACCACGGTCTGGCTGAGCCGGTACGGCGGCGCCAGCAGGTGGTAGCCCAGGTAGTTGTAAAGGGTGACGAACACGCCCATCAGCACGAAGGCGGTGGCGAACAGCGAGGGCAGACCGGGGTCGGCGAACAGCTGGCGCCAGCGCGCGGGCAGTTCGCGCAGGCCGCCGCGACGGCTCTGGAAGTGGCGCGAGGGCGGCAGCTGCACCCACAGCAGCACGGTGCTGAGCACGGCGATGAGCGAGACCACGCCGATGCCCCAGCGCCAGCCCCAGTGGTCGGCCACGATGCCGGCGATCAGGCGGCCGCTCATGCCGCCAACGGCATTGCCGCCGATGTACAGGCCCATCGCCAGGCCGAGGGCGCGGGGGTCCATTTCTTCGACGAGATAGGTCATCGCCACGGCCGGCACGCCGCTGAGCGCGATGCCGAGCAGGGTGCGCAGCACCAGCAGCGTGGTCCAGTCGTCGACCATCGCGCTGGCCGCCGAGAGCACGGTGGAGGCGAGCAGTGCGGCGATCATCATGCCGCGGCGCCCGACCCGGTCGGAGATCAACCCGGCCACCAGCATGGTCACGGCGAGCAGGCCGGTGCTGAGGGAGAGCGCGAGCGCGCTGTTGGCGGCGGACACACCGAAGTGGCGGCTGAACTCGGGCAGCAGCGGCTGCACGGTATAGAGCAGGCCGAAGGTGGAGAACCCGGCCAGGAACAGCGCCACGGCGGTGCGGCGGAAAGCCGGCGTGCCCTGTTCGATGTGCTGCGACGGGGCGGCGGGTTGGTCGATGGAGCTGCGCTCGGGCAGCGCTGCGGTGTCGCCGTTCATTGCGTCTGGGCCCGTGGGGGCGGGCCGGTGCGTAAGGATGAGCGCTCAGGATAGGCAGCGGGTGCAGGTCGATCCATAACCTGACGGGTCTGGATTGAGAGGTTTTACGTATCAATCAAGGATTGCGCGAAATGCGTACCCACCAACGGTGGGTACCTACCGATGGATCGCGCCCGTGCCTAGAGTGCCTGCCAGGTGAATCCCTCGCCGCGCCGGTAGTACACGCGCGCGGCCTTGCCATACAGCGCGCCCGCATCGACCAGCCCGAAAAAGCGTCCGTCAGCGCTGTTG
Source organism: Stenotrophomonas sp. NPDC077420 (assembly GCF_044543385.1). Classification (NCBI taxonomy): domain Bacteria; kingdom Pseudomonadati; phylum Pseudomonadota; class Gammaproteobacteria; order Lysobacterales; family Lysobacteraceae; genus Stenotrophomonas; species Stenotrophomonas sp. NPDC077420. The sequence goes on along the minus strand of NZ_JBITVZ010000012.1, from coordinate 119,953 downwards.
CCGCGGTGGTCGCCGAGCATCAGCACTTTGCCGGTGGGCACGGTCAGGTCCTGGATGTCCGGGCCCCCGCCCTGCCCCAGGTCGAGCTGGGCCAGGGTGCGGCCGAAGTCTTCCACTTCGTCGGTGCCGGCCTGCGCCAGCGGGTGGCCGTTGATGCTCAGGTGCCCGCCGCGCAACGCCACGCGGTCGCCACCGACGGCGGCGATGCGCTTGATCAGGCGGGTGCCGTCCTGCGGCGAATCGAACACCGCCACGTCACCGCGCTGCGGCTGGCCGGTGTGCAGCAGTTCCACGCCGGTGAACGGCAGGCGCAGGCCATAGGCGCGCATGTCCACCACCACGCGGTCGCCAGGCATCAGGGTGTACTGCATGGACCCACTGGGCACCTGGTAGTGATTAGCCAGGCTGTCACGCGCGGCGGCCAGGAGGCCGAGCATGAGGAGAAGGGGCAGCGCTTCCTTCTTCAGCCACGGGAGCAGGCCTTTGGATCCGGTTTCGGCGGTGGGCATGAGGCCATCCTTGCGGGCGTGAGTCGGGTCTGACAGCTGATGTGCACCGTGAGTTCCCGCCGTGACGACCAACGGTCGTCACCTACCGCAGCGCGAGCGGCGCAACCGCAACGTGGGGCCGGTAAGGTGGTAGGGCACGACCGTTGGTCGTGCCGCCCCTGGAGCATCCCGAAAGCTACGCAATGTTTACGCCCGGTGGCCCGCCATGGCATGGCGGCTTTATCCCCTCCGCGCGCATCGTGTCGACACCGCGCCCCCGGGCGCTTTGTCGAGGTGTTCCATGACCATCCTGTTGCTCCGGCAGCCGTCGCCGGACCCGCTGCCGGTGCCGGCCGAGCTGGCCGGCCACACCGTGCACTGCCAGGACTGCGCCACGCTGCCGGCGCTGCTGCACTGCCTGCAGCAGGCCCGGCACACGGCACCGGCGTGGGTGCTGATTGAAACCACCCCTGCCGCGCCGGCACAGTGGGCCGCGCACGGCCGCGACCTGTGCGCGGCATTGGACGCGTTGCCGTCGCCGTACATCGAAATGGCCGCCAACGACGACGACAGCCTGGACGCACACCTGCATCCGCTGCATGGCCCGGTGGCGCAGGTGGTGTGCAGCAGCGGCCGCGAGGACGCATGCCGGTTGTCGCTGGCGATTGCCGCGCGCCGGCTGCAGGCCGTTGCAGGGAGTGCCTGAGCCATGTCGATCTTCATCATTCGTGGCCCGGAAGCGGCCGGGCAGTTGATCCGCACCGCGCAGCCGCTGCCGGCGCCGGTGCTCAAGGCGCTGGTGCACCGGGCGATCGATGCGGGCACGACGGTGGCGATCCGTGCCTGTGGTTCCGAGCAGGAGCTGCTGGATGCGTTGCGCGTGGCCGATCACAGCCGCGGCGAGGTGACGTTGCTGGACCCGGGTGCGTGCGTGGGCAGCACGCGCCTGCAGCGGTTGTTGCCGCATCTGCACAACGTATACGTGGAAGTGCATGACGATGACAGTGCGGCGCCGGAAGCGTGCCTGCCGGAGCATGTGGGTCAGCGCATCGGGGTGGCGCACGGGTACTGCGCGCAGAGTTACATGCACGCCCTGGAGATCGCGTTGGATCACCTGGGATGCAGCGAGGTCGGGTGCCGCGTGGGAACGTAAGCGGTAGAGCCGACTGTTAGTCGGCTGCCGTTCGCGCGGCGATCGGACGTCCGTGGACCTCGCGTTGCCGACTGACAGTCGGCACTACCGGTTGGGCGACCGGCACCGGCACCGGCACCGGCTATGCGAACGGCGGGGTCTCCCCCGCCGTTCGTTGTTACATCGGCCGCATTATTTCAGGCCGCGGTTCACCAGCAGCGGTTCGACCGACGGGTCCTTGCCGCGGAATTCGCGGTACAGGTCCGCCAGTTCCACGCTGTTGCCGCGCGAGAGGATCTTGTCGCGGAACACCTGGCCGTTTTCCGGCTTCAGGCCGCCGTGCTCCTTGAACCACTCGAACGAATCGTGGTCGAGCACTTCGGCCCAGAAGTAGGCGTAGTAACCGGCCGAGTAACCGCCACCCCAGATGTGGTCGAAATAGGTGGTGCGATAGCGCGGCGGCACCTGCGGCAGGTCGACTTTGAACTTCTTCAGCGCGGCCGCTTCAAACGGCGCCACGTCCTGCAGCTTGGCGTCGGCCGGCTGGGTGTGCCAGGCCAGGTCGAGCAGCGCGGCCGACAGGTACTCGGTGGTGGCGTAGCCCTGGTTGAAGGTACGCGCCTTGAGGATCTTGTCGACCAGTGCCTGCGGCATCGGCTCGCCGGTCTTGTAGTTCTTGGCGTAGTTGGCGAACACCTTCGGGTCCAGCGCCCAGTGCTCGTTGAACTGCGACGGGAACTCGACGAAATCGCGCGAGGTGCTGGTGCCGGCGATCGACGGGTACTTCACGTTCGAGAACATGCCGTGCAGCGCATGGCCGAACTCATGGAACATGGTGGTGACGTCGTCGAAGCTCAGCAGCGCCGGCTGACCGGCGGCGGGCTTGGTGAAATTGCAGACGTTGTAGACCACCGGCTTGGCGCCGGTCAGGCCGTTCTGCTCGACGAACACGTCCATCCAGGCGCCACCGGACTTGCTGTCGCGCTTGAAGTAGTCGGTGTAGAACAGCGCCAGCGAGGTGCCGTCCTTGTCGAACACTTCATACACCTTCATGTCCGGGTGGTAGGTCGGAATGTCGGTACGCGGCTTGAAGGTGATGCCGTACAGCTGGGTGGCGGCGTAGAAGACGCCGTTCTGCAGCACGTTGTCCAGTTCGAAGTACGGCTTGATCTGCGACTCGTCCAGGTCGTACTGCGCCTTGCGCACCTGTTCGGCATAGAAATCCCAGTCCGAGGCGGCCAGCTGGAAGCCACCCTTCTGCGCGTCGATCACCTTCTGCATTTCGGTGATCTCGCCGCGTGCCTTGCTGGTAGCGGCCGGCACCGTGTCGGTGAGCAGCTTCATCGCGGCCGCCGGGGTCTTGGCCATCTGGTCGGCCAGGCTGTAGGCGGCGTAGTTCTCGAAGCCCAGCAGCTTGGCCTTCTGCGCACGCAGCTGGGCCAGGCGCTGCACGGTTTCGCGGGTGTCGTTGCCATCGCCGCGCTCGGCGCGGGTTTCCGACGCCTTCAGCACCGCCGCGCGCTGGTCGCGGTCGCTCAGCGAGGCGAGCACCGGCTGCTGGGTGGTGTTCTGCAGCGGCAGCAGGAATTTGCCGTCCAGGTTGCGCGCCTTGGCGTCGGCGGCGGCGGTGTTGATCTCTTCTTCGCTCAGCCCGGCCAGTCTGGCCTTGTCATCCACCACCACGGCGGCGGCGGCGGTGGCGGCCACCAGGCGGGTATGGAACTTGGTGGCCAGCGTGGTTTCTTCCACGTTGAGCTTGCGCAGGCTGGCCTTGTCGGCGTCGGACAGCTGCGCGCCGGCGCGCACGAATTCCTGGTAATCGCGTTCGACCAGGCGCGTCTGCACCGGGTCCAGGCCGAGCGAAGCGCGCTGGTCGTAGATCGTCTTGATGCGCGCGAACAGCTTCGGGTCCAGGCTGATTTCATCCTGGTGTTCGGCCAGCTTCGGTGCCACTTCTTCCTGGATCTTCTGGCGCGCTTCGTTGGTGTCGGCCTGGACCAGGCCGAAGAACACGCGCGAGACGCGGTCGAGCGTTTCGCCGCTGCGCTCGAGCGCTTCGATGGTGTTGTCGAAGGTGGCCGGTTCGGCGTTGTCAGCGATCTTGCGCACTTCGGCCAGGTGCTGCTTCATGCCTTCATTGAAGGCCGGCAGGTAGTCACTGTCCTTGATGCGGTCGAACGGCGGGGCCTGGAACGGCAGCGTGCTTGCGCTCAGCAGGGGATTGGTGGAGGCATCGGCCGGCTGCTGCGCGGCGGGGGTCTGGGTGTCGGACACGGGGGTGGACTCCTTGCCGGAACAGGCCGCCAGCGCCAGGCTGATGGCGGCGGCCAAGATAACGGTACGCGACATGAAACGGGCTCCTGGAATGAGGTGAAGCGGCACTCGACCGCAGCCGATCACCCTACTCCCATTGCCCTCGTCCGGCATGTGCCGGTCGTGGCGCCTGGCCTTGCCTCAGACGGTGCCGCGGTTCTTGCCCTGCCAGGGCTGGTAGTACGCGCGGATGGCGGCCATGTCGGCCACGTCGTCGCCGCTGGAGTAGAACAGCGGGCCAATGCCGATGGTCTTTTCCGGGTAATGGAAGTAGCACGCCAGCACCGGCACGTCGGCCATGCGGGCGATCTTCAGGAAGCCGGCCTTCCAGTGGGTCACGGCCTTGCGGGTACCTTCCGGGGTGATCGCATACCAGAGCCGGTCGGAATTGCGCAGCAGGCTGACCGCCTGTTCCACCGTACCCTGCGGCGAGCTGCGGTCCAGCGGAATCACGCCCAGGGTGCGCAGCAGCGGCGACAGCGGCCACCAGAACAGCGAGGCCTTGCCCAGCACCTTCACCTGCATGCCCAGCGCGATCTTGGCCGCCATGCCCCAGAACCCGTCCCAGTTGGACGAGTGCGGCGCGACGATGAACACCAGCTTGGGCACGTCCGGGAAGGTACCGGTGACCTTCCAACCGCCCAGGCGCAGCGTGCAGCGCGCCAGCCAGCGCAGGAAGCGGTTCGGTTTGACCTGCGGCATGCTGGGCGGCACGGCCGGCAGCAACGGACTTCGGTTGTTCAAGCAATCACTCCCAATTGCGTGTGGTGCGGCCGCGCTTGATCTGCGCGCGGCCCTTCTTTTCATCCAGCCGGCGCAGCTTCGCGCCATAGGTGGGCTTGGTCGCCACGCGCGCCTTGGGCACGCGGAGGCTGGCCTGGATGAAGGCGGCCAGGCGTTCGCGCGCGTCCTCGCGGTTACGGTCCTGGGTACGGAAACGCTGCGCGTCGATGACCAGCACGCCTTCGCCGGTCATGCGCCGGTCGCGCCGCGCCAGCAGGCGGGCGCGCAGCGGTTCGGGCAACGAGGGCGAACCGGCCACGTCGAAACGCAGCTCCACGGCGGTGGACACCTTGTTCACGTTCTGCCCGCCGGCGCCACTGGCGCGCACGAACCGCTCGACAATCTCCGTGTCCGGAATTGCCAGGTGGTCGCTGATGGTGACAGGCCCGTTTCCCATGGGCCGCATTGTAAAGGCAGGACCGCCGCCAGAGGTGACCGCAATGTTCACCAATGACGTCGAAATGGCGGGGAAAAGCACGGTATGGGCTGGAACCGCCGGGCCGGGGGCCGGCGCGCCGGAAGCGGGGTGCGGGCCACGGCGGTTTGACGGCCGCGCAGGTATGCTCGGGTTTCCATGAAACCGCAGGAAGCACCACCATGATGTCGACCCGTTCGCCGGCCCGCCGCAGCCTCACCCGTCTGGCCCTCACCCTTGCGCTGGGCCTGGCCGCCATTGCCCCGGCGCTGGCCGCGCCGCCGTCGGACGCGGACATCAACCGCCTGCTGGCTGCGTCGCGGGCGCAGAACATGCTCGACTCGATGGTGCCGCGGATGGAGGAGATGCAGCGCCAGCAGTTCCAGCAGATCGCGCAGCAGCGCAAGCTGGACGACGCGCAGAAGGCGCAGCTGCAGCGGATCGAACAGCGCAGCAGCGAAACCATCCGTCAGGCGCTGTCCTGGCAGCAGCTGCGGCCGATGTACGTGGACCTGTACAAGAAGACCTTCAGCAAGGAAGACGTGCTGGCCATGGCCGAGTTCTACGAGAGCTCGGCCGGGCAAAGCCTGCTGGACAAGACCCCGGCGCTGATGCAGAACGCGATGGTGGCGATCCAGGACCGCATGCAGCCGCTGTTCGTGGACCTGCAGAAGGACCTGGAGGCGATCGTGAACGAAGCGCCGGCGCAGGCGACGAAATAAAGGGGTGAAGGGATGACGGCACAGCCGGCGCTACCCTCGTCTTTCGGCAGCTGACCAGCGGTCGGCGCTACCCGTGGGGATTCCGGTTACGGCCAGCCGAACAGATCCATCGCGTTGCGGAACTCGCCGTCCACCGGGGCGGTGACGTCCATCGGGGTGCCGTCCGGGTGCGGGAAGCGCAGCCGTTCGGCATGCAGCAGCATGCGGTGGATGCCCTGCATGCGGAAGCTGCGGTTGTGGCGGCCATCGCCGTGGCTGGTGTCGCCGATCAGGTGATGCGAGAGATGCTTGAGGTGCCGGCGGATCTGGCGGAAACGCCCGGTCTGCGGCTGGCAGCGCAGCAACGCGTAGCGCGAGGTGGCGAACTCGCCCACCGGGACTGCGATCTCGCCCACGGCCACGCGCTGGAAATGGGTGATGGCGGGCTTCTTCACCGGCTTGCCGGGGCCGCCGTCCAGATCGTGGTCGACGGTGAACGCCTCTTCGGCCGGCCAGCCCCGGCAGATCGCCAAGTAGTCCTTGGTCACGTCGCCGCCCATCAGCGATTTGCCCAGCACGCTGGCGCTCTCGCGGTCGAAGGCGAGCAGCAGGCAGCCGCTGGTGGCGCGGTCCAGGCGGTGGACCAGGAAGATCGGCTTGCCCAGCTGCTCGCGCAGGCGGTCGGCCAGGAAATCGTCTTCGCCGCGCGCCAGCTTGCTGTCATGGACCATCAGCCCGGCCGGCTTGTTGACCACGGCCAGGCGCTCGTCGACATGCAGCAGCTGCAACGGCGGCAGCGCCACCGGCGCCTCGGCTGCGGCGTCGGCCCGCGTGTCGATATCGGTCACCGGCGCCACCACGCGCTGGCCAGCGAGAACAGGCCGGCCGCACCGCTGGCAATGCTCAGCATCGGGGCGTCGCCGACATACCAGCCGCCGGGCTGCATGCCGTACAGCACCGCCGCCACGATCAGCAGGCCGACGCCGGCAATGGCGGCCACGGCGCGCTTCTGCAGCTTCTGCAGGTTGGTGTTGAGTGCCACCAGGTCCTGCGAGCGCATCGACAGCTCATGCCCGCCTTCCACCTGCTGGCGCAGCCAGGCGTGGACCAGGCGCGGCATGTCGGGCGTATGGGTCATGATTTCCGGCAGGCGCTTGCGCAGTTCCTTCAGTACCCGGCGCGGGCTGTAGCGCTCGCGCAGGATGCGTTCCAGCACCGGCCGCGCCACCGCCCAGATATCCAGTTCCGGGTCGAGCTGGCGGCCCACGCCTTCAATGTTGAGCAGGGTCTTCTGCAGCAGGATCAGCTGCGGCTGCAGGGTCAGCTCGTAGCGCTGCGCCACCCGGAACAGCTTGATCAGCACTTCGGCCAGCGAGATCTGCGACAGCGGGCGGGTGAAGTAGGGTTCGCACACCGAGCGCGCGGCCGCTTCGAGTTCATCGATGCGCACGTCGTTCGGCATCCAGCCGGCTTCGACATGGAGCTCGGCCATGCGCCGGTAGTCCTTGTTGAAGATGGCCATGAAGTTTTCGGCCAGGTAGTACTGATCCTCTTCGGACAGCTGGCCCATGATGCCGAAATCCAGCGCGATGAAGCGCGGGTTGTCGCGCCGCAGCGGATCGGTGTCCACCCAGATGTTGCCGGCGTGCGCGTCGGCGTGGAAGAAGTTGTCGCGGAATACCTGGGTGTAGAACACGCGCACGCCCTTGGCGGCCAGCGCCTTGCGGTCGATGCCCGCCTTGTCCAGCGCGGCGATGTCGTCGGAGGGAATGCCCCACACCCGCTCGAGGGTGAGCGCGCGTTCGGCGGTGTGGCTCCAGATCACCTCGGGCACGTAGAGATCGTCCGAGTCCACCCAGTTGCGGCGCAGCACGCTGGCGTTGGCGCCTTCGCGCTGCAGGTCCAGTTCGGCGGCCAGGGTGTTTTCAACTTCGGCCACCACTTCGCGCGGACGGATCTTGTCGGCGCGCGGATGCGCGCGCTCGACCAGGGCCGCCGCCGACTTCAACAGGGCGATGTCGGCATCGATCTGCTTTTCGATATCCGGGCGCAGGACCTTGACCACCACCTGGCGGCCATCGGCCAGGGTGGCGGCGTGGACCTGGGCGATGGAGGCCGAGGCCAGCGGCTGCAGGTCGAAGCTGGCGAAGGCCTCGGCTACCGGGCGACCCAGCGCGGCTTCGACGATGCGCTGCGCGGTGGCGCCGTCGAACGGCTTCACCCGGTCCTGCAGCAGGGTGAGTTCGTTGGCGATGTCGGCCGGGATCAGGTCGCGACGGGTGGAGAGGATCTGTCCGAATTTGACGAAGATCGGGCCCAGGTCCTGCAGCGCCAGTCGCAGCCGGGCGCCGCGCGACTGCACGGCGATGTCGGCGGAGGCGCGCGGCACGAACGGCTTGGCCAGGCGCAGCCAGCCTTCCAGCGGCGTGCCATCCAGCAGGTCGTCCAATCGGTAGCGCAGGATCACCCGCCCGATGCGGCTGGCGCGGAACACCGCCTTCATGCGTGCACCTGGGCCAGGCGCTGCACCCGCGCCGCCATGCGTTCAACGTCGTCGCGCATCACATCCACATCGTCATGGAAGGCATCCAGTTCGGCTCGGGGTACCACGTCGCGCGACTCCTCGGTGACAAAATCGGCGGCGCTGTGCGCCAGGTCGGACGCGCCACGGCGCGCATGCTGCAGGGCCGAGCGCAGTGCATTGGCCACCTGCACGCCCAGTATTTCGCCGAACACCCGCACGAATGGCAGCTGCCAGTCCGGGTCGAAACGGCTGGCAAGCTGCTGCAGGCGGCGTGCCAGTTCGGCATCGCCGGAGACCTTGACCCGCCCCGCCGGGGCATCGCCGCCACGGCGCGCGTTGGCCAGCAGCGGCAGTTGTGCCAGCACCCCGCCCAGTGTGCTGCGCACGGCCAGGTCAGGTTCCTGCTGCGGGTCCACCGGGCCCACGGTGAGGCGTTCGCCCTCCACCCCGATCCGCATCGCCAGCGACGGCGACTCCAGGGTCAGGGCGATATGGCGGCCATCCAGCGCGACCAGCGCGCGGCGGGTTTCGGGGTCCAGCGCCAGCGCACGGTTAAACGCGAGCTGCAGCGCATTGCCGGCCAGCGGCTTGAGGGAGGAGAGCAGGGAACGTGCCATTGCGTCATTGTACCCGGCGCCTTGATGCGTAGAGCCACGCCCTGCGTGGCTGAACCACCGTCGGCCGTTCCAGCCACGCAGGGCGTGGCTCTACGGGGGAAATGCTTTCATGATGGGCATCCTCACACGCATGGCAGGAGCGGCAGCAGCATGGGCAAGATCCGGGTAGGCATCATTTTCGGTGGCCGTTCGGCCGAACACGAGGTCTCGCTGCAGTCGGCGAAAAACATCCTGGATGCGCTGGACAAGGACCGCTTCGAGGTCATCCTGATCGGCATCGACAAGCAGGGCCAGTGGCACGTGAGCGACCCGGAACGTTTCCTGCTGAACGCCGCCGACCCCGCGCGCATCGCCCTTGACCGCTCCGGCCACGGGGTGGCGGTGCTGCCGGGCGCCGACCGCCGCCAGCTGGTACCGGCCACTCCGGCAGCGGCGCTGGACCAGATCGACGTGGTCTTCCCGATCGTCCACGGTACGCTGGGTGAAGACGGTTCGCTGCAGGGGCTGCTGCGCATGGCCAACCTGCCTTTCGTCGGCTCCGGTGTGCTGGGCTCGGCGGTGGCAATGGACAAGGATGTGGCCAAGCGCCTGCTTCGCGATGCCGGGCTGGCGGTAGCCCCGTTCGCGTCCTTCACCCGGGCCACGGCAGCCGCCGCCGACTACGCGGCGCTGGTGGCGACGCTGGGAACACCTCTGTTCGTGAAACCGGCCAACCAGGGCTCGTCGGTAGGGGTGAGCAAAGTGCGTACCGCGCAGGAATTCCGGGACGCGCTGGCACTGGCGCTGGAGTACGACCACAAGGCGTTGGTGGAGTCGGCCGTCGACGGTCGCGAGATCGAATGCGCCGTGCTGGGCAATGCCACGCCGGAAGCGAGCGTCTGCGGGGAAGTGGTGGTGCACGACGAATTCTATTCGTACGACACCAAGTACATCAGCGAGAACGGCGCGGACGTGGTGGTGCCGGCCGACATCAGCGCAGACGCGCAGCAGCGCATCCGCGATATCGCGGTGCGGGCCTACCAGGCGCTGGACTGCGCAGGCCTCGCTCGCGTTGATGTGTTCCTCACCCGCAGCGGCGAGGTGGTGATCAACGAGATCAACACGTTGCCCGGCTTCACCCGGATCAGCATGTATCCCAAGCTGTGGGCCGCCAGTGGGCTGGACTACACCGCGCTGATCACGCGATTGCTGGAGCTGGCGCTGGAGCGGCATGCCAGCGAACGCTCGCTGCGCAGCTCGATTACTTCGGACTGACCGGTAGAGCCGCGCCCTGCGTGGCTGAACCACCGTCGGCCGTTCCAGCCACGCAGGGCGTGGCTCTACGGTGTGGACACCATCGGTCCCATATGCAGCGAGGGCCTGGCGCTCTTTCGAACGCCAGGCCCTCGGCGGTCTGCGCTGGATCCTGTCTGCCCGGAGAGAGGGGGCGGACAGGATCCTGCGCTACTACCCTCGCTTGCGGAACATCGAGATGATCGCAAGGATCAGGAACACCACGAACAGAATCCAGGCAACGTTGCTGGCGGCGCCGGCAATGCCGGAGAAGCCAAGCACCGCCGCGATGATGGCGATTACAAAAAAGATTACGGCGTAGTGCAGCATGTCGATCCTCGCGTCGTGCGTGCCGGATTGGCGTGCTGCCATATTCACCAAGGTGCGGTGTTCAGGAAGTGATGGGAATCTTGATGCGCGATGAAGCCTTCAGCCTCGTGAGACCTTCGTCAATGCTGACCTGCGGCACGTAGCCGAAGTCGCGCCGGGCCGGTTCCATGCTGTACCAGTGGGGGGTGCACAGCTGCTCGGCCAGGAAGCGGGTCATCGGCGGTTCGCCACGCAGGCGCAGCAGTGGCCACAGCCGCTCGGCCACGGCACCGATGCGGTAGGCGGTCTTGAAGCTGATCGACTTCTGCACCGGCGGCGCGCCGACGGCGGCCATCAGCTTGTTGACCAGCTCGCGCATCGGCAACGGCTCGCCGTTGGAGATGAAGTACGCCTTGCCCGCGCAGGCCGCGCCCGGGGCGAGGTGCTCGAAGGCGAGGAAATGCGCCAGCGCGGCGTTGTCGATATAGGTGGTATCGACCAGGTTGTTGCCGTCGCCCACGAAGCGCAGGCGACCGGCACGCGCGCGTTCGGCCAGGCGCGGTACCAGCTGCTGGTCGCCCGGGCCCCAGATCAGGCGCGGGCGCAGCGCGACGGTGGCCAGGGTCGCATCGTTGGCGGCCAGCACGCGCTGTTCGGCGATGGTCTTGGTGGCGGCATACGGCGCCTGGAAATCTTCGCCGTAGGGCACCTCGTCTGCGCCCAGCCCTTCCACCGGATGGGTGGCGCGGTGGGTGACGCTCGGGGTGGAGGTGTACACCAGCGTGCGCACGCCATGCGTGCGGCAGGCGGCGATGACGTTGTCGGTGCCGACCACGTTGGCCTGGTGGTAACTCTCGTAGCTGCCCCATGCGCCGGCCTTGGCGCCGTTGTGGAACACCGCGTCCACGCCGGCCACCGCATGCCGCACGGCGTCGGCGTCGGCCAGGTCGCCGCGGATCTGGCCCACGCCCAGCGCGGCCAGCGGCGGGTAATCGCCCCGGTTGAAGCTGAGTACTTCGTGGCCGCGCGCGACCAGGCCGCGGCACAGCGCCTGGCCGAGAAAGCCACCACCGCCGGTGACAAGGATCTTCATGCGTGTTGTTCCATTCGGGTAGCCGCCCAGGCCGCGAGTTTCTCGCGACCGATCTTGGCGTTGTGACGGATGTCGACGGGGAAACCGGGGTGGGCCAGGAAGCGTTCGATGCGCACGGTGCCCGCATGCGCTGCCGCTTCGGCACGCAGCCGTTGCTGCAACGCGGGCGAGTCGGGCGTGCCCGGCTGCAGCTCATAGCACAGCACCGGCAGCTGCGCGCCGGCCGTACCTACGCCGACCAGCGCGGTGCGGGCGATGCCGTCCAGCGCGTTGAAGACCGGTTCCACCTGCTCGGTGTACAGCGGGCCATGCGCGGTTTCCACGCGCTGGGTCTTGCGGCCGCAGAACCACAGGCGACCGTCGGCGTCGAAGTAGCCGACATCGCCCATGCGGTGCACCACGCGGGTGCTGCCGTCGGCCAGGGTCTCGCGGATCTTGGCGGCGGCGGTGGCTTGCGGGCGGTTGAAGTAGCTGTCGGTGGCGGTCGGGCCGGCCACGGTGATTTCGCCGACCACGCCGGTGGGCACTTCGCGCACCTGCGCCCAATCCGGCAGCGGCGCGTCGTCGATGGCGATCACGCGCACCTGGTTGGGCGGTACCACGCGGCCCACGCAGGTGCCGGCGCCGGCTTCGGTGGCCTGGCGCGTGCTCTCCAGCTCACGACCCTCGATCACCGCCACCGGGAGGCATTCGGTGGCGCCGTACGGGGTCCAGAACTGGGCCTCTTCCGGCAACAGCCGGCGGATACGGGCCACCACGTCCGGCGGCACCGGGGCCCCGGCGGAGGTCACGCGGCGCACCCCCGGCAGCGGTTGGCCGTAATCGGCCAGCACCCGCATCAACGCTGGCGACCCGAACAGCTGGGTCACGCCGAAACGGCTGATGGCGTCATGCAGCTTCCGCGGGTCGGCCTTGGCCGGACGGGTCGGGTCCATGTCGGGAATGACCGAGGTCAGGCCCAGCGCCGGGTCGAACAGCGCGAACGGCGGGAAGGTCGGCAGGTCGACCCCGCCGGCCTCCATGCCGAACGCCGCGCGCAACAGGTCCACCTGGCCGACGAAGTGGCGGTGGCGGTAGACCACGCCCTTGGGCACGCCGGTCGAGCCGCTGGTGAACAGGATGGCGGCGACATCCTCGCCATCGGTGGCGGCCATCGGCTGCGGTTGGCGTGCGCCCTGCGCTTCCAGCTGGTCCAGGGTGGTGCCGCCCCAGCCCCAGCGACGGCCGACCGTGACCAGGCGCGTGGCGGACGGGCACCAGCGCAGCACCAGCCGCGCCAGGTGGGCCAGGCCGATGCCGATGAAGGCTTCCGGCTGGGCCTCGTCCAGGCACTGCTTCAGCGCGCGCTTGTCGATGCCCGGGTCCACCAGCACCGGTACCGCGCCGTTCTTGAACAGCGCGAACATCAGCAGGAAGAACTCCGGCGAGGGCCGCACCATCACCACCGCGCGCACCCCGCGGCCGATGCCGTAGGCGGCCAGGCCGGCGGCCATGGCGTCGCTGCGGGCATCCAGGGTGCGGTAATCCAGGGTCACGTCATAGCGTGCCATGCCGTCCGGACCGGGCCTGCCGGGGCAGCGGATGGCGATCTGGTCGGGGCGTTCGCGGGCCAGTTCGGGCAGGCGCGCGGCGATGTTGATCGGGCTGTTCATCCGTTCATTGTCGCCGCTGCAGAAAATTCTTGCGCGGCGGCCGCCGGCGTGGAAAATTCGCGCCTCGCCTTTCCATCCCCTGCCGCCCGAGGCGGCACGCCCATGTCCCATCCCTGCATGACGTGCGGCGCCTGCTGCACCCAGTACCGCGTGGCGTTTCACTGGATGGAATCGGACGAGGCCACCCCCGGCGGCGTGCCGCACCGGCTGACCGAACCGCTCGACACGCACCGCCTGTGCATGCGCGGCACGCATTCGGCGCCGGTGCGCTGCGTGGCGCTGGATGCGCAGATCGGGGTGTATTCACGCTGCAGCATCCACCCCAACCGGCCCAGCGTGTGTCGTGAGGTGGACGCGTCGTGGGAGTACGGCAAGGCCAGCCCGCAGTGCGACAAGGCGCGGGCGATCCATGGGCTGCCGGCGCTGAGCCTGGAGAGCTGGGCGTGGCGGGATGGCGAGGGCAACGACGGCGATCGCGCCGCCTGAGGGTGCGTGTGACGACCAACGGTCGTCACCTACCCCCCGTGCCCGCCACGCCAACCCTTGTTATGTGACGACCAACGGTCGTCACCTACCCCCCGTGCCCGCCACGCCAACCCTTGTTATGTGACGACCAACGGTCGTCACCTACCGGCCGTGCCCGCCGCGCCAATCCTCGGTAGGTGACGACCGTTGGTCGTCACGCCCGTCAAATCGGGTTCTGGTCCAGGAACGCGCGGATCTCCGGCACCAGCACGTCGTGCTTGTCTTCCAGCACGTAGTGCCCGGCGTCCTCGAACGCGTGCACCTGCGCCTGCGGCAGCGCCGCCTGGAAGCCTGCCAGGAAGTGGTGGTCGAACACGAAATCGCGCAGGCCCCAGCCGATGAAGGCCGGGCGGTCGGCGAACGACGGCAGCGCTTTGCCGGCGCGCTCCAGCAATGACCAGGCCTTGTCGGCCGGGCCGAGCGGAATGTCCTGCATGAAGCGGATCGTGCTGATCCGGTTGGCGTAGCTGTTGTACGGGGAAACATACGCGCGGCGCACGTCCGCCGGCATCTTCCGCTCCACGCCCAGCCACGAGGCGCCGGACGAGAACGCGTTGAAGGTGCGGATGATCCACTCGCCGATCGTCCAGTGCCGGCCCAGTGCGATCTGCCACGGCATCTTCTTCGCCGCCGGCATCGGGAAGGCGGCAGTGTTGAGTACCACCAGGCGCTTGACCTGCGCGTGGTGCGACAGCGCCCAGCCAAAGCCGATCATGCCGCCCCAGTCGTGCACGGCCAGGGTGACCGGGCCGGTGATGCCCAGGTGCGCCAGCAGCGCGTCCAGGTCGTCCACGCGCGACTGCAGGGTGTAGTCGTAGTGCGCGTCATCGGGCTTGTCCGACAGGCCCATGCCGATGTGGTCGGGCACGATGCAGCGGTAGCGGTCCGACAAGCCGGCCACCAGGGTGCGCCAGTAATAGCTCCACGACGGGTTGCCGTGGACCATCACCACCACCTCGCCCTCGCGCGGACCTTCATCGAGATAGCTCATCGACAGGCCCGGGCGGACCTCGAAGCGCTGCGGATGGGCGGGGTAACCGGGAAGCTTGGGCATGCAATCGCACCTGTGAAAAGGGCCGGAAGAACCGGCCCTTGGATGTTGGAACCTTCGCGCAGCGCAGGGCTGCCGCGTCGGTTTACCAGACCACTTCGGCCATCGAGCAGTTCAGGCCCGAACCGATGCCGAGCAGGGCGATGCGGTCGCCCTTCTTCAGCTTGCCCAGCTGCTTGAGCTTGCTCAGCACGATCGGCACCGAGGCCGGGCCGATGTTGCCGTGCTCGCCGAAGATGGTCATCACCTTCTTCGGGTCGATGCCGAAGTTCTTGATGAACGCGGCGGTGTGCGGCTGGCTGACCTGGTGGATGACGAACTGGTCCAGCTCTTCCACGGCCCAGCCCAGCGCTTCGCGGGCGGCCATGAAGGTCTTCTGGGCCAGCTTGATGCCTTCGATCAGCAGCATGCGGGTGTCGGTGACCATGCGGTCCAGGTTGCCCCGGCACAGCTGGTTCCATTCGGTGGCCGAGCGGGTCACGCCACCGCGGTAACGCGGCGCGTCGGGGACCAGCTCGGTACGCGCCATCACCATGGCCGCCGCACCGCAGCCCAGGGTCAGGGCCGCCATTTCGTTGCGGAAGTCATCGGCGGTCACGCCCGGCAGGGCCATGCGCTCGAGGGTCTTCTCGTACACCAGGTTGGCGGTTTCGCCGTCGACGATCAGCGCATAGTCGATCTCGCCGCGTTCCAGCATGCGGGCGGCGATGTCCATGCCGTTGATGAAGGCCAGGCAGGCGTTGGCGACGTCGAAGGTCATGCACTGGTCGCTGACGCCCAGGTTGCCCGAGACGATGCTGGCCGTGGACGGCTCCAGGTAGTCGCGGCTGACCGAGGTGTTGACCAGCAGACCGATCTTGTCGGCGCCGATGCCGGCATCTTCCAGCGCTTTGCGCGCGGCAAGGGTGGCGGCGTCGGAGGCCAGCATGTCGGCGTCCCACAGGCGGCGGGCATGGATGCCGGCGATATCGCCGAGCACGTCGGTGCGGATACCCAGGCGGTCCAGCGTCGGCTGCAGACGTTCGTTGATTTCCTTGGACGTCAGCGTATGCGGCGCGTCGATATGCGCCAGGCCGGCGATCGATACATTCTTGAAGAGCATCAGTTAGCGCCAAGGCTCAGGCAAAGGGGGCGCTATTGTAAGCCCCCCGGGCCTTCACCGCACCTTTACGAATTCAGCTTCAGGCGTATGGTGCAGCGGAAAACGTGAGCGGTTCAGCGCGGCGGGCACTGGAACGCCCGGAAACGCTGGCTGCCGTCAGCCGGCAGGCCCGACGCCTGGACCGCATTGGCCCCGGCGCTGGGGGCCTCGTTGCGGGCCAGGGTCTCCAGTTCTTCCTGTACCCGCAGCGGGTTGCGGTTGTAGAAGCCCACCTTGCTCTTCACGGTCACCACTACTTCGCCCTTGTCGATGCAGCCGGTGGGGACCGGCCCGTTCGGCAGCACCCGCACGGCCTTGCCCACCGGTTCGATCGGCACCCAGGTGCAGGCGGTGGCGCTGAGGGTAAGAAGCGAGAGCAGCAGAATGCGCATGGCGGAGGGCTCGTGAAGATGAGAAAGGCAGTGTGCCTGAACGGGCTGAATCGCGGGTAGATGGACCCGAGGGCCGGCCAACGGCCGGCGCTACCGCGCTCTGGGTTCGTAGGTCCGGCCGTTGGCCGGACACCGCGCGCAGCGCGGCCAAAGCGTCCGACGCGGGAAAAACGCCGGTCGAATCAACCCGACCGGCGTTTACACCCACCGACGCCACCCGGTCGCCCGTTACGGAACCGGCTTGCCGTCGGCATCGATGATCGTCACGTCGCCCAGGTCGAGTGCGCGCACCGGGGCTTCGATCTGCTTCAGGTCGCCTACGACCACCCAGGTCAGGGTCTTGGGGTCCAGGGTGGCGGCAGCCTGCTGGACCTGGGCCGGGGTCATGGCCTCGATCTCGGCCTTGCGCTTGAACACGTAGTCGTCCGGGCGCTGGTAGCGGACCAGGCCGCTGATGGTGTCCAGCACCGCGCTGGCGGTCTCATAGGCGCCCGGGAGGCTGAGGTTCTGGATGTTGCGGATGCGGGTGACTTCGGCCGGGGTGATCGCTTCGCGGCCGGAGGCGAAATCGGCGATTTCCTTCTGCATTTCCTTCATCGCATCGGCGGTCTTGTCGATCTGCACCGGGGCCATGCCCATCCACGGGCGCTGGCCCAGGGTGCTGGCGGCCATGGTACGGGCGCCGTAGGACCAGTGCTTTTCCTCGCGCAGGTTCATGTTCAGGCGCGAGGTGAAGTCGCCCCCCAGCACGCCGTTGGCGATGTCGAAGCGGGTGGCGCTGGTGTCCATGGTCGACGGGACCACCTGGCCGGCGTACAGGTTGGCCTGCACCGCGCCCGGCTGGTCGATCAGGTACACGCGGGCCTTGGCCGGGCGTGCCACGTCGACCGGCGGCTTGGCCTGCGGGGCCGGGCCGCTGCTCTTCCAGTCGCCGAACTGGCGCTCCAGCAGCGGCACGATTTCCTTCAGGGTGGTGTCGCCGACCACGATCAGGGTGCCCTGTTCCGGGCGCAGCCAGTCCTTGTGGAAGTCGACCAGGTCGGCGCGGGTCAGCGACTGGATGTCCGCTTCATTGCCGCTGCCGGTGAACGGAATCGCGTAAGGATGGCCGGGGCCATACAGCAGCGGCGGCAGCACCCGCATGGCGGCAGCGCTGGGGTTGACCTTCTCCTGCTGGATGCCGGCGATCCAGGTCGCCTTGACCCGGTCGATCTCGGCCTGGTCGAAGCGCGGCTGGCGCAGCATGTCGGCATACAGGGCCAGCGACGGCGCCAGGTTCTCCTTCAGCGCCGACAGGTACACGCTGGCGCTGTCCAGCGACGCCGAGGCGCCCAGGTTGGCGCCCAGCGCGTCGGCGGCGTTGGCGAACGGCAATGCGCCCAGCTTGCCCGCGCCTTCGCCCATCAGGTCCATGGTGAAGTTGGCGGTGCCGGACTTGCGGCCCTGGTCGGCGGTGAAGCCGCCCGGGAACTCATAGCTGAACTGCACCACCGGAATGTCGTGGCGTTCGGCCAGGATCACCTGCGTGCCGTTCTTCAGCGTGGCGCGGTGCAGCTGCGGGAACTTCAGTTCCGGGAACGTCCTGGTCTGCGGCACGCCGGTGCTGCGGTCCACCACGCTGGACGTGGTGGAGAATTTCGGGTCCACGGCGGGGACGGTGAACGGCTTGGGGGTGGCCGACGGCAGTTCCGGCAGCGCCACGCGCGCGCCCGGTTCCACCACCAGGGTGTGGTCGCCGGCGCCCAGCCACTTCGCACCGGCAGCGCGAACGTCGGCGGCGGTGGCCGCATCGATGTTGGCCAGCGAGCGACGGAAGCAGCCCGGGTCGCCCTCGAACACGGCGCATTCGGCCAGCGCGTCGGCCTTGCCGCCGAACCCGCCGATGCGTTCGATGCCGCGGATGAAGCCGGCGCGGAACGCGGTCTTGCCCCGGCTGAGCTCGTCGGCGGTGGGACCGTCCTTGGCCAGGCGGCGCACTTCCTCGTCGATGATGGCTTCCACCTTGGCCGGGTCCACGCCCTGCTTCACCGTGGCCATGATCACGAAGTTGGAGCCCAGCTGCGAGGTGTAGGCACCGGCGCTGATGTTGTCCACCAGCTTGTCCTGGTGCAGCAGGCGCTGGTCCAGGCGCGAGGACTTGGCCCCGCCCAGCACCTGCGCGAACAGCTGCAGCTGGTCGATGTCGGTGGTGCCGGTCTGGGCGACGTTCCAGACGCGGTAGATGCGCGCCTGCGGCACCTTGTCGGTCATGGTTTCGCGGGTCGACTTCTCGCGCTTGGCCACGTTGACCTTGGGCTGGGCCATGGTCGGGCCGGCCGGGATGTCGCCGAAGTAGCGCGCGACCTTTTCCCTGGCGGTGGCCACGTCGATGTCGCCGGCCAGCACCAGCACCGCGTTGTTCGGGCCGTACCAGGTGCGGAACCAGTTCTTGACGTCGTCCAGCGAGGCGGCGTTGAGGTCGTTCATCGAGCCGATCACGCCGTGGTGGTACGGGTGGCCCTCCGGATACATGGCACGGCTGAGCTTGTCCCACACCTGGCCGTAGGGCTGGTTCTCGCCCTGGCGCTTCTCGTTCTGGACCACGCCGCGCTGTTCGTCGAGCGCGGCCTGGTCGATCGCACCCAGCAGGTGGCCCATGCGGTCGGACTCCATCCACAGCGCCATGTCCAGCGCGGTGGTGGGCACGTTTTCAAAGTAGTTGGTGCGGTCGGTATTGGTGGTGCCGTTCTGGCCGGTCACACCCACCTGCTTGAAGGGCTCGAAGTACTCCCCGTCGTGGTTTTCGCTGCCCTGGAACATGAGGTGTTCGAACAGGTGCGCAAAGCCGGTGCGGCCAGCCGGTTCGTCCTTGCTGCCTACGTGGTACCAGACATTCACCGCCACGATCGGCGCCTTGCGGTCGGTGTGCACCACCACGCGCAGGCCGTTGGGCAGGGTGAATTCTTCGTACGGAATGTCGACCTTGGCGACCTGCGCCGGCTTTGCCATCACCGGGGCCGGGGCGAGGCTGCCCAGGGCGGCGGAAAGCGCTACAGCCAGCAGCGCGGCACGCGGTCGAAGTTGGGCGGTCATTCCGTTTCCTTGGTCATGAAAGTGAAGGGGGGATGCTAGCCCGGGACTCCGGGTAAAGGCATCGGCCAACAGTCACTCCCTTTGTCGGGGAACTTTCCGGGCGCGTCGCTGACCGCCGCGGCGCCTTCTGCCGCCACCTGAACCCCTGTCCGGACAGTCGCGCAGCACTGGATCGGACAGGTGTCCGGACAGCGGACACCCGACGCATCCGATAAAAACCTTTCAAATCAACAACTAAGAGTTGGCACGGGGCCTGCTTATACCCAAGTGCGGAAAGAGCGCGATCAAACCAAAGCTGACTGATCGCTGAACACAACACGGAATCTGGAATTTTCTCTTGCACTCCCAGATTAGGTGTACTACCTTACTACCACACCACTGCTCACCAACACTAAACAGGCCCAGCCATGAACACCAAGACCATCGCAATTGCCATCGCCCTCGCTGCCGGCGCCGCGTTTGTTTCGAACGTGCATGCCGCTTCCGCCATCACCACCCTGCCGACCGTGCAGGTCCGCCCCGCCGCCGACCAGCTGGCCCAGGCCGAGGTCGAGCGCACCAGCAGCATCCCGACCCTGGCGCTGGTGGAAGTCCGTCCGACCGCCGGCCAGATCGCCGAATACCGTGCCGAACTGGCCAACAGCCAGCGCGTCACCACCCTGGCCGCCGTCGAGGTCCGCCCGACCGCCGAACAGCGCGAAGCCCTGGCTGCCGAGCAGGACACCCGCAGCACCGATTACATGGGTGCCCTGGCCTCGGCCGCCGGCACGATCGCCCGCGACGTGATCATCAACCTGCCGGCCCTGCAGGTGCGCCCGTCGCCGAACGACCTGCAAGCCTTCGCGGTGCGCTGAAACGTACCGTAGGGGTGCATGCCGTTTGATTTGTCCGTACATCGAGGGCGCGGCGTAAAATGCGCCAATGACAGCCACCCCGACGTTCCATGTTGTGTTGTTCCAGCCGGAAATTCCCCCGAATACCGGCAATGTGATCCGGCTCTGCGCCAACACCGGCGCGCGACTGCACCTGATCGAGCCGCTCGGTTTCGACCTGAGCGACAAGCAGCTCAAGCGCGCCGGCCTGGATTACCACGAATATGCTCGACTGCAGGTGCATCCGGACCTGGATACCGCCCTGCAGGTGATTGCGCCCAAGCGCCTGTTTGCGTTGAGTACCCGCGGCAGCGTGCGTTACGACACCCCGCAGTTCGAAGACGGCGATGCCTTCCTGTTCGGCCCGGAAACCCGTGGCCTGCCGCAGGACGTGCTGGATGCGTTGCCGCATGGCCGCCGCCTGCGCCTGCCGATGCAGCCGGACAACCGCAGCCTCAACCTGTCCAACACCGTGGCCGTGGTGATGTTCGAAGCCTGGCGCCAGAACGGGTTTGTCGGCGGCGCGTGAAGCGTATCGACCAACGGTCGATACCTACCGGATCATGGCCGAGGCCGGACACCGGTGGATGGCCACCGGTCGGTGCACGGACGATGGCCAACGCGCGATACCCGGTGGATCGCCAAACCGCCGGTGCAACGACGATGGTTCACGCGCGATACCCGTTGGATCGCCAAACCACCGGTGCAACGACGATGGTTCACGCGCGATACCCGGTGGATCGCCAAACCGCCGGTGCAACGACGGGGGTCAACGGCCGGTATCCGGGGTAGCGCACGACCGTTGGTCGTGCGGCACGCATTGACGAAGGCGCAGTGACCCTAGAACGCGTTGATCCCGGTCAATTCCCGGCCAATGACCAACTGGTGCACGGTCTCGGTGCCCTCGTAGGTGATCACCGATTCCAGGTTCAACGCGTGCCGGATCGCCACGTGCTCGGTGGTGATGCCGGCGCCGCCGAGCAGGTCGCGGCATTCGCGCGCGATGTCGATCGCCATGCGGCAGTTGTTCCACTTGGCCAGGCTGACCTGCTGCGGCTGCAGCTGGCCGGCGTCCTTCAACCGTCCCAGCTGCAATGCCAGCAATTGCGCGGTGGTGATGCGGCGGGCCATGTCGGCCAGCTTGATCTGCGCGCTCTGGGTGGCCGCAACCGGGCGACCGAACAGCACACGCTCCTTGGTATAGCCCAGCGCCTCGTCCAGGCAGGCCACTGCCGCGCCGATCGGGCCCCAGCTGATCCCGTAACGGGCCTGGTTGAGGCAGCCCAGAGGCCCCTTCAGGCCCTGCACGTTGGGCAGCCGGTTGCGCTCGGGCACGCGCACGTTGTCGAAGAACAGCGCGCCGGTGAGCGAGGCCCGCAGGCTCATCTTGTGCTTGATCTCCTGGGTGGTGAAGCCGGGCATGCCCTTCTCCAGCACGAAGCCCTGGATGCCGTCGTCGGTGTGGGCCCAGACGATGGCGATGTCGGCCACCGGTCCGCTGGTGATCCACATCTTGCTGCCGTTGACCACCCAGTCGCCGCCGTCCTTCACCGCGCGCGTCTTCATCGCCGCCGGGTCCGAGCCGCCGTGCGCTTCGGTCAGGCCGAAACAGCCGATCACCCGCCCGGCCGCCATGTCCGGCAGCCAGCGCAGGCGCTGTTCTTCACTGCCATAGGCGAAGATCGGGTACATGCACAGCGAGCTCTGCACTGAAACGAAACTGCGCAGGCCCGAGTCACCGCGTTCCAGTTCCTGGCAGATCAGGCCGTAGCTGACCGCGTTGAGGCCGCCACCGCCGTAGTGTCCCGGCAGGCTGGAGCCGAGCAGGCCAAGCGAGGCGATTTCGGGAATCAGTTCATCCGGGAAGCGGCCCTCGTCAAACGCGTCGCCGATGATCGGCAGCACGCGTTCGTCGGTGAAGCGCGCCACGGTTGCCTGCACGGCGCGCTCTTCCTCGCTGAGCAGCGAGCGGACATCAAACAGGTCGTACGGATCCAGGGCCATGGGCAGCGACGTCGCAGGGCGGTAACAGGGCGCCCATTGTGATGCCTGGCCCGGGGCCGGCCAAGGCACGCTGCACCACCCCTGCCCCGTACGATCACCGTCCACGCGGGATTGATGCGGCGCACCATAGGGTGACCAACGTCGGCGAACTAGGCTTGAACGGCGGGTACCGGTACCCTGATGCATTGATCCAGCATTGCGCAGTGACCTGTCGCGCGCGATTCCCAGGCAACCGCCGCCGGCTCCGGCCGGGATGGCACTACCCACGAGTTACGCATCACCATGAGCGAAGACACCACTGCCCTGCCCCCGCGTGAAGCCATGGAATTCGACGTGGTCATCGTCGGCGCCGGCCCGGCCGGCCTGGCCACCGCGATCCGCCTGCGCCAGCGCGCCGTTGAAGCCGGCCGCGAGCTGTCGGTATGCGTGCTGGAAAAGGGCTCCGAACCCGGCGCCCATATCCTGTCCGGCGCGATCATGGACACCCGCGCGCTGACCGAGCTGTTCCCGGACTGGGCCGAGCGCGGCGCGCCGCTGAAGCAGAAGGTCACCCGCGACGAGTTCCTGTTCCTGTCCGAAGACGGTGCGCGCAGCACGCCACATGCGCTGCTGCCGGACTGCTTCCACAACGAAGGCAACTACATCATCAGCCTGGGCGAGGTCACGCGTTGGCTGGCGCAGCAGGCCGAGGCGCTGGAGGTGTCGATCTTCCCCGGTTTCGCCGCTGCCGAAGTGCTGTACGACGAGAACGGCGCGGTGATGGGCGTGGCCACCGGCGACATGGGCATCCGCAAGGATGGCTCGCACGGCCCGAACTTCGAACGCGGCATGGAACTGCATGCCAAGTACACCATTTTCGCCGAAGGCTCGCGGGGCCACCTGGGCCGCCAGCTGATCGCCCGCTTCCAGCTTGACGCCGGCAAGGACCCGCAGGCCTATGGGATCGGCATCAAGGAGCTGTGGCAGGTTGACCCGGCCAGACACGAGCCGGGCCTGGTGGTGCATACCGCCGGCTGGCCGCTGGCCAGCGACACCTATGGCGGCTCGTTCCTGTACCACGCCGAAGGCGGCAAGGTCGCGGTGGGCTTCGTGGTCGGGCTGGACTACCGCAATCCGTGGATGAGCCCGTTCGAGGAATTCCAGCGTTTCAAGACCCACCCGTCGATCCGCAAACACCTGGAAGGCGGCAAGCGCATCGGCTACGGCGCGCGCGCGATCACTGCCGGTGGCCTGCTCTCCCTGCCCAAGACCGTGTTCCCGGGCGGGGCGCTGGTCGGCTGCGAAGCCGGCTACCTCAATGCCAGCCGGATCAAGGGCAGCCATGCGGCGATCAAGACCGGCATGCTGGCCGCCGACGCGGCCTTCGACGCGCTGGCCGCCGATCGCCAGCGCGACGAACTCAGCGCGTACCCGGCCGCGTTCGAAAGCAGCTGGCTGCACACCGAACTGCAGCAGTCGCGCAACTTCAAGCAGTGGTTCAAGAAGGGCCGCAACATCGCCACCCTGATGACCGGCATCGAACAATGGCTGCTGCCCAAGCTGGGCATCCGCAACCCGCCGTGGACCCTGCGCCACAGCAAGCCGGACCACGAATGCCTTGAACCGGCGTCGCAGCACACCCGGATCGTGTACCCCAAGCCGGACAACGTACTCACCTTCGACCGGCTCAGCTCGGTGTTCCTGAGCAGCACCAACCACGAAGAAGACCAGCCTTCGCACCTGACCTTGAAGGACGCCCGCATTCCGGTGCAGGTAAACCTGCACGAGTACGCCGGCCCGGAAGCGCGCTACTGCCCGGCGGGCGTGTATGAGTTCGTCGGCGCCGAAGGCCAGGAACAGCTGCAGATCAACGCGCAGAACTGCGTGCACTGCAAGACCTGCGACATCAAGGACCCCACCCAGAACATCGTGTGGGTGACGCCGCAGGGCGGGGGCGGGCCGAACTATTCGGGGATGTGATCCGGCAGCCCCTATAGGGTTGCCAGGTACTCCTGCAGGGCGGTTTCGAACGCTTCGATATCCGCTGCGCTCGCCGCCAGGCCCTGCTCCGGCACCTGCTGCATCAACGCGCGGGCCTGCTCGGCCAGTGCTTCGGCGCCAAGCGTGCCCAGCCCGCCCACGATGCGGTGCAGGACTTCCACCGCGGTGTTGGCGTCGCCCTGGTCGCGCGCCTGGCGCCCCCGCTGCAGGTCGTCGGTGGTGGCCTGGCGCATGCTGTCGATCAGCACGCTGGCCACGTGTTCGGACCCGAAGCGGCGCACGATCGCCTCGCGCGAGGGCGCCGCGGCGGGCACCGCCGACGCCAGCGGGGCGTCCTCTTCCAGCCCGGCATCGCGCTCGTCCGAAGGCAACCACCGGCGCAGTGCGTGGCGCAGGGTCGCCAGTGCCACCGGCTTGGCCAGCAGGTCGTCCATGCCGGCTTCGCGACACCGCTGCACGTCTTCGACCAGCGCGCTGGCGGTCAGCGCCAGCACCGGCATGCGCTGACCGCTGCCGCGTTCGCGTTCGCGGATGTGGCGGGTCAGGGTGTAGCCATCCATCACCGGCATGCGGCAATCGGTAATGACCAGATCGAAGCGCGACTGCGCCAGCAGCGACAGTGCCGCTTCGCCATCCACCGCCAGTTCATGCTGCAGGCCCAGCTGCTGCAGGCGCCAGCGCATCAACGCCTGGTTGGTGGGATGGTCTTCGACCACCAGCACGCGGCGCCGCGCCTGGCTGGGCGGCAGTGGCTCCACGCCGCCCACCGTGCGTTGTTCGTCGCGTACGCGTTCTTCGGCCGGCACCAGCGGCAGGCTCAGCACCACGTCCACGCGCGTGCCCTTGCCCGGCTCGCTGTGCATGTCCAGCCGCCCGCGCATCAGCCCCACCAGGCGCTGGCAGATGCTCAGGCCCAGGCCGGTGCCGCCGTAGTGGCGGGTGATGGCCACGTCGGCCTGGGCGAAGGGCTTGAACAGCCGCTCGCGCTGCTCGGCTGAAATGCCGATGCCGGTGTCGCTGACACGCAGGCGCAGGGTCTGTGCGATGTCGTCGGCGCGCACCACGGCCAGGGAAATATCGACCGCGCCTTCGTTGGTGAACTTGATCGCATTGCTGAGCAGATTGAACACCACCTGGCGCAGCCGCATGCCGTCGGCCAGGTGCTGCGGGCCCACCGCCGGGTCGACTTCCAGGCTGAGCTCCAGCCCCTTGCTGGACGCCTGTGGCGAAAGCAGCTGCTTCACGTTGTCGAGCAGGCTGCGCAATGCCACCGGCTGCGGTTCCAGTGGCAGCGCGCCGGCCTCGATGCGCGAGTAGTCCAGGATGTCGTCCAGGATCTGCCGCAGCATCTGCGCCGAATCCTCGATGACACCGATGATGCGCCGCTGCTCGCCATCCAGCCCGGTGTGCGACAGCGCCTCGACCATGCCCAGCACCCCGCTCATCGGGGTGCGGATTTCATGGCTCATGGTGGCCAGGAAGTTGGACTTCGCTGCCGTGGCGCGTTCGGCATCGGACTTGGCTGCGGCCAGCGCATCGGCCTGCGCGCGCGCCTCGGTCACGTCCACCCAATAGCCGCTCCACAGCACGGCGCCGTCGGCGGCGGCGTACGGCAGTGCGCGCGTACGCACCCAACGCACTACCCCGTGCGGGCTGGTGCGGAATTCCATGTCCAGTGCGGAAAAATCGCGCGCGGCCTGGGTCAGCGCCTGCTGCACCGCCTCACGGTCGCGCGGGTCGATCTGTTCGGCCAGGCGGGTTTCGTCGGCAATGACCTCACCGGTACTGACCCCGAACATCGCCTGCAGGTCGCCGGTGATGTACGGGAAGGTGACCCGCCCGTCGCTGTCGCGGCGGGCCTGGTAGACGATGGCCGGCAGGTTGTCGGTGACCTCCACCAGCCGCTGTTCCAGCCCGCGCCGCATGCCCACTTCGCGGCGCAACCGCCAGTAGCCCCAGCCGTGCACGACGATGCCGGTCAGCAGCACCAGCGACAGCGGCACCGCCCAGCGGGCCACCGAACGCCAGTCCAGCCCGGTGCGGTACTCGGCCAGCAGCCAGTCGCCGCGGATGGCCGCATGTTCGCGCGGGGTCACGTTGGCCAGCACGCGGTCGAAGGTCGTGGCCAGCGGCGCGTACTGGCGCTTGACCGCCAACGACAACTGGTCGCTGAAGCCGGCCGGCGCCGCCACGTGCAGCGTGGCCGGGTACAGGTCGCGGACCACCCGGTCGATCATGGCCAGGTTGCCGACATAGGCATCGGCATCCCCATTGGCCAGACGCGACAATGCCTGCTCCACGCTGCGCGCCGGCACGATCCGCGCCTTGGGCGCGTACTGCAGGATGTAACCGCGCAGGCGTTCGGGGTCGGACAGCAGGATGCTGCGCCCGTCCAGGTCGCTCAGGCCCAGCACCGAGCGGCTGTTGTTGGGGGTGACGATCACGTTGGGCACGCTGATGAAGGGCTGGCTGAACACCCAGTCGTCGCCCAGGTAATGCGCGTCGTTGGGCATGCCCATCACCACGTCGACATCGCCGCGCCGCATCTGTTCGCGCACTTCGAACCAGTCGTGCGCCGGCACCCGGTTCAACTGCGCCCCGACCATGCGCAGCTGGCGCAGGTAATCCCCGGACACGCCGCTGGGTTCGCCGGCCGCATCGATGAACGACAGCGGCGCCCCGGTAGGCGCGTAGCCCATGCGCAGCGGCGTGGCCAGGATGCGGCGCTCGGCATCGTTCAGGACCAGGCGCGACTGCGCCGACCACTGCAGCGGCGGCAGCCAGCGCTTGTACAGCGCTTCGCGCTGGGCGGCGGTCACCGTCGACAGCGCGCTGTCCAAGGCTTCGGCCAGCGGCTGCTGGGCGTTGGGCACGCCGAAGTGAAGGCGTTCAGGCGGCAGGTCGCTGGGCCGGAGCAGGGCAATTCCGTCAAGCGCTTCCTGACGAATCAGCGTGTTGGCCACATGGGCATTGCCGATGTAAACGTCGGCCCTGCCCTGGGCCACCATCAGCAGGGCCGCCCGGGTGGTGGGGGCGGTGAGCTGCCGCGCCCCGGGAAAACGCGACCGGACCTGGTCGCGGGTGAGGAACTCCTGTTCGGTCACCACGCTCAGGCCCACCAGGTCCGGATCGGAGGATATCCGGGTGTCGCCCGGCCGCCCTACCAGCGCCAGCGGGGCATCGGCGTAGGTGCCGGTATAGACCATGCAGCGGGTCCGGTCCGGGGTCAGGGTGATGTTCATCACCACGTCGATTTCGCCACGGCAGGCGGCATCCAGCACGTCGGCCCAGTTGGGATATACCCGTACCTTCACCTCGATCCCGAGCTGCCGGGTCAACAGCATCAGATAGTCATAGCCAAGTCCGTCAGGGCGACGGTTATGCATGAATTCGAATGGTGGCCAGCCGCTGTCGTACAGCCCCAAGAAGATGGTAGGGTTCCGTTCGATCCAGTCGGCTTGGCTCGGCGACAGCGAAGGAGCAGGCGCCGGTGACGCAACAGCGGCGCCGCCCCCCGCCCACGCCAGCCCCAGCACGACCAGCCAGCGGACAACCGAGGTACGCATGCTGTCTGTTCTCCCAGGAGTGATCCGCCCACCGCGACGTGCCCCAAGGGGCCGCTGCCTACCAGGCAATACTAGTCCATGACCTTGCGCATAATCATTGCCGACGACCACCCCGTTGTCCGGGTCGGCGCCAAAGCTGCCATCGAATCCAGTGGCGTGGGCGTGGTGGTGGCCGAAGCCAGCAGCGTGGAGGAGCTTTTCGAAGCCCTGCAGACCCACGAATGCGACGTGCTGGTCACCGACTACTCCATGCCGACCTCGTCCAAGGCTGACGGGATCGGCATGATCGAGAAAATCCGGCGCACGTATCCCGACCTGCGCATGCTGATGCTCAGCGTGTCCAACAATCTGGGCATCCTGCGCATGGTGGTGGGGGAAGGCGTGCTTGGACTGGTCGACAAAGGCTCGACCATGGATGAGCTGCCGGTCGCCATCCAGGCCGTGCACCGCGGCCAGCCCTATGTCAGCCGCAAACTGCGCGAGCGTATCGACATGGTGGGCACCCAGGCCATCGGCGACGACCGCACGCGCGCACTGTCGCCGCGCGAAGTGGAAGTGCTGCGGCTGCTGGCCAGTGGCTTGATGGTCAAGGAAATCGCAAAGAAGCTGCACAAGAGCGTGAGCACCATCAGCCGCCAGAAGGGCGACGCCATGCTCAAGCTGGGTGTCATTGGCGACGCACAACTGTACGACTACATGCGCGACAACAAGCTCTGAGCCGACGCCGCAACGCCCGATGGAAAGCGAACACCGTGTACAGGGCCTGGACAACGACCAGGTCGTCGCCGACTGGCCCGCGCTGGGCGACGACGAACTGGCCTGGCTGTGCGGGCACTACCCTGCACTTGCCGGCGGCTGCAGCGTGCTCTGGCACAGTCCACGTCCCTTCTCCGCAGCGGCCCTGGTGCAGTCCGGCGCGCGGCGTTACCTGGTCAAACGCCATCACGCCCGCGTGCGTACTGCCGCGCTGCTGGGTGAGGAACACCGCTTCATCGCCCACCTGGCCGCTGCCGGCCTGCCGGTGGTGGAGGTGCTGCACAGCCACCACGGTGCCACCGCGCTCGAACGCGACCACTGGACCTATGAACTGCATGCGCAGGGCGCCGGTCACGACCTGTACCGCGACAGCCCGTCGTGGACGCCACCGTTCGAGCCGGCGCATGCGCGCGAGGCCGGCGCCGTGCTCGCCCGCCTGCACCTGGCCGCGGCCGACTACCACGCGCCCCAGCGCAGCACCCACCTGCTGGTGGCCCGCGACGACCTGATCCGCGCGCGCGACCCGCTGGCCCGGCTGCGCAGTGAGCTGCCGGCCCGGCCCGGGTTGGCCGCGTACCTGTCGCGGCAGCCATGGGAGCAGGACCTGCAGCGCGCGGTGCTGCCCTGGCACGCGGCGCTGGCCGACCGCCTGCAGGCCGAACCGGTGCTGTGGGGGCACAACGACTGGCATGTGTCCAACCTGCTCTGGCACGGCCAGGGCGCGGCGGCAACGGTCGCCACCGTGTTCGACTTCGGCCTGGCGTCTCCTGCCAGCGCGCTGTTCGACCTGGCCACGGCGATCGAGCGCAATGCGGTCGCCTGGCTGGAGGCCGGCGGCCAGGGCCCGGTCGCCCATGCGGATGTCGCCCTGGCCCTGCTCGCCGGCTACCGCCAGGTGCGGCCGCTGTCGGCTGCCCAGGTGCACCTGCTGGCCGACCTGCTGCCGGTGGTGCACCTGGACTTCGCCTTGTCGGAAGTCGAGTATTTCCAGGGGGTTACCGGCTCGATGGCCAATGCCGACGTGGCCTGGCACACCTTCCTGCTGGGCCATGCGGACTGGTTCGCCAGCCCCGCCGGCCGCGCCCTGCTGGACGTGCTGCACGCCGCTGCCTGAGCCTGCGGGCTCGCCACGGGCGTCGATTGGTGTGAAAATGACCACTGAAGCGGGGGTGCCTGGATCTGCCAGGCTGAGAGAGTCCCTTGGAACCTGATCCGGTTTGCACCGGCGTAGGGAGCTTTGCGCAGCAGGCGCACCCCCGTTCCGGGCCGGTGTGCGTGCGTGCCTTCGCTTCGTCTCCCCTGGCTGATGACGAATCGAATGAACCGCTGCTACCGCCTCACGCTGTTGACTGCCGCCCTCTGCGCCGCACTGCCCCTGCATGCCAGCGAAGCCGACACCGGCGCGGGCGGGCGTTCGCCCACCGACCTGGCCGGGATCCGCGTCCAGGCCGACAAACCTGCCGCGGCAACCACCCCGTCGAGCAGCTTCGGCAGCGCCGACTGGAAGAACACCCCGGCGTCGGTCAACGTGCTGGACCGCGCGCTGCTGGACCAGCTGCAGGTGCGTACGCTGTCGGAACTGGCCCGGCAGGACGCCTCGCTGGGCGACAGCTACGCCCCGGTGGGCTACTACCAGAACATCGCCATCCGCGGCTTCGCACTGGACCCGGCCACCGGCTACCGCTTCAACGGCCTGTCCATCGCCGGCGAACAGCGGCTGGCGCTGGAAAACGTGCAGCAGGTGGAAATCCTCAAGGGCGAGGCCGGGCTGGCCGCCGGCGTGATGGCCCCGGGCGGCATCATCAACTACGTGGGCAAGCGCCCGGCCGACGTGCGCACCGTTACCCTGGCCACCGATTCGGAAGGCTCGCGCTACGTGGCCGCCGACGTCGGCGGCTGGATCACGCCGCGCTTCGGCGTGCGCGTGAACGCGGCCTGGGACGACAGCGCGTCGTACATCGACCACGCCGATGGCCGCCGCAACTTCTACTCGGTGGCCGCCGACTGGCTGATCGGCGAGCGCGGCAAGCTGGAAGTGGATGCCAATTACCAGACCAGCGCACAGCGCTCGGCCAGCGGCTACCAGCTGCTGGGCGGCAGCGTGCTGCCGCGCGGCGTGGACCGCAGCCGCATGCTCGGCCACCAGCCGTGGCAGCAGCCGGTGGGCATCGCCAGCACCAACCTCACCGCGCTGCACACCTATGATTTCAGCCCCGACTGGCAGTCGCGGCTGTCGGTGGGCCACAGCCGTTCGGTCATCGACGACAATGTCGCGTTCGCCTACGGCTGCTACTACGCGGCCGGTTGCGCCGACGGCAGCGTGCCGGGCAACTACTTCGCGCCGAATGGCGATTACGACATCTACGACTACCGCAGCCCCGACGACACCCGGGTCAACGACGAAGCACGCGGCGAACTGCGCGGGCGCTTCGGCAGCGGCACGCTGCGGCATGAACTGTCGGTCGGGCTCAGCGCCTTCCATCGCACCGTGGACAAGCGCCAGAACGTCAACGAATACGTGGGCACGGCCAACATCGCCGATGCGCAGGTGCCGGTGTTCGCGCCGTCGCCGCTGCAGCCGGGTGCCTCGGCGCGGCGCCTGGACAGCTGGCAGCGCGCGCTGTTTGCACTGGACCGCATCCACATCGGCGATACCTGGCAGTTCCTGGCCGGTGGCCGCTACGTGCGCCTGGACGAGCGCGCCTACGACAAGCGCGGCGTTCCGGAACGGCACAGCCGCCTGTCGCAGTTCCTGCCGCAGACCGCGCTGGTCTGGCAGGCCAGCGAACGCGTCAATGTCTACGCCAGCTACGTGGAGGGCCTCTCGCTGGGCCAGGAAGCGCCGTTCTGGACCAGCAACGGCAGCACCTTCCTGCCGGCCATGCAGTCGCGCCAGCGCGAGGTGGGCGTCAAGTACGCCGCCGCGGATGGGCTGATGCTGGGGGCGGCGCTGTTCCGCATCACCCAACCGTTCCAGTACGCCAAGCCCGATGCCAGCGATGCCGGTTTCACCTTCGTGCAGGAGGGCACCCAGGCGCACACCGGGCTGGAGCTGACCGCCAATGGCCAGGTCAGCGAGCGGCTGTCGGTGAACGCCAGTGCCAGCCTGCTGCAGGCACGCGCGCGTGATGCCGGTACCGCGTATTACGACGGCCAGCAGCTGGTCAACGTGCCCAAGGTGCGGGCTGCGTTGCACGTGGATTACGCATTGCCGTACGTGGACGGCCTGGCGGTGAGCGGCGGCTGGCGTTACGCATCCAGCAATGCAGCCACCGTGGACGGCAGCGTGAAAGCCCCGGCCTATTCCGTGTTCGACGCCGGCGTACGCTATCAGCATCAGCTGCACGCGCACCCGGTCACCTGGAGCCTGTCGGTGGACAACCTGTTCGACCGCTTCTACTGGCGCGACACCGGCAGCAGCGCCGGCGATTACTACCTGTTCCCCGGCGCGCCACGCCAGGCGCGGCTGTCGGTCACGGTCGGCCTGTGAGCGCGACCGTGCTCGAATGGGCGGCGGTGGTGGCCAGCCTGCTCGGCGTGTGGCTGATGGCACGCCGGCGCATGCTCGCCTGGCCGGTGGGGCTGATCGCGGTGGCTCTGTACGCCACGGTGTTCATCGAGGCGCGGCTGTATTCGGACAGCCTGCTGCAGGTGGCGTTCGGGGGCTTCCTGCTGTACGGCTGGCTGAGCTGGCACCGGCATGCCGAACAGGACGGCGCGATCGTGATCGTGCCGCTGCCGCGCATGCAGCTGCTGCGCGACCTGGGCGTGGGGTTCGTCTTCGGCGTGGCGTTGGGGGCGGCCATGCACACCTGGACCGACGCCGCGCTGCCGTGGCTGGACGCCATGCTGGCCGCGCTGAGCCTGGTGGCGCAGTGGTGGCAGGCCCGGCGCCATGTCGCCACCTGGTGGCTGTGGATCGTGGTCGACGTGGTGTACGTGGGCATGTACCTGGTCAAGTCGCTGGATGTCACCGCCGGCCTGTACCTGGTGTTCATCGGCCTGGCAGTGATGGGGCTGCGTGCCTGGTCGGCCGCCCGCGACGAGGGTGCGCTGCTCAAACCGCGCTAGCCTGTGCGGCATGAACCCGACCCCCGAACTGCTGCGCCGGCTGCTGCGGGCCAAGGACCACATGGACCGCGCCCCGCACGAGGCGTGGCCGGTGGCGCGACTGGCCGAGGTCAGCGCGGTGTCCGAGGCATATTTTGCACGGCAGTTCCGCCAGGCGTTCGGGCTGCCGCCGCACCGCTACCTGCTCACCCGGCGCATCGAACGCGCGGTGGCGCTGTGCCGCGACACCGACCTGCCGATCATCGACATCGCCCTGCAGACCGGCTGGAGCAGCCTGGGCACGTTCGGGCGGATCTTCCGCGACATCACCGGGCAGAGCCCGGGCGCGCTGCGCGCCAGCCTGTTGGCCGGAACCGCCGCGCAGGCGCCGGAGTGCATCGCGCGTGCTGCCAGCCGGCCGGATCTCAAGACCTCAGTTTCGGAGAAGCGGCAGGGTCGCGGCGGGCGTAAAAAGGAGCCTCACACACCGGAGGTCACATGAGCCAGGGCATTGAAGTAGTGGGTCTGTACGTGCGCGACCAGCAGGAAGCGCTGGACTTTTACGTGGGCACGCTGGGCTTTGTGGTGCATACCGATGCAGGCAACGGCGACTACCGCTGGCTGACCGTGCAGCACCCCGAACAGCCCGGTGTCCAGCTCGGCCTGTTCCGGCCCGGCCCGCCAGTGCACGATGCGGCCACCGCGCAGGCGCTGAACGCGCTGGTGGCCAAGGGCGCGATGCCGCCGCTGGTGATGACCGTGGATGACTGCCAGGCGGTCTACAAGCGCTGGTCGGCCGCCGGGGTGGAGTTCAACCAGGAACCGACCGAGCGCTACGGCACCGTGGATGCCGGGTTCCGCGACCCGTCCGGGAATGGTTGGAAGCTGATCCAGCGCGCGGGTTGACCGACGCTGGCACCCCCGGATCGTAGAGCTCAGCGGTAGCGCCGACTGTCAGTCGGCTGCCGTTCGCGCGGTGATGGGCGTGCGCGAAGAGCAGCGGACTGACAGTCCGCTCTACCTGTCCGCTCTACCGGTCCGCTCTACCGAGACGCTTCACCTCGGCGGTAGCGCCGACTGTCAGTCGGCTGCCGTTCGCGCGGTGATGGGCATGCGCGAAGAGCAGCGGACTGACAGTCCGCTCTACCGGTCCGCTCTACCGAGATGCTTCACCTCGGCGGTAGCGCCGACTGTCAGTCGGCTGCCGTTCGCGCGGTGATGGGCGGGCGCGAAGAGCAGCGGACTAACAGTCCGCTCTACCGGTCCGCTCTACCTGTCCGCTCTACCGAGACGCTTCACCTTGTCAGTGCGCGTGATGCGTGGACTTGTGGCGGAACTTCCGCGACATCCACTCACCCAGGTCATCCATCACGGTGAACGCGGCCGGGATCACGATCAGGCTCAGCAGCGTTGAGGTGATCAAGCCACCGATCACCGCAATCGCCATCGGCGCGCGGAAGCTGGAATCGCCAGCAAAACCCAGGGCGATCGGCATCATGCCCGCGCCCATCGCCAGCGTGGTCATCACGATCGGCTGGGCGCGCTTGCGACACGCATCAATGAGCGCATCGTGCTGGCTCATGCCCTGTTCGTCTTCCGCCATGACCGCGTAGTCCACCAGCAGGATGGAGTTCTTGGTGGCGATGCCGATCAGCATCAGCAATCCGATCAGCGCGGGCAGCGAAAGCATGTTCTGGGTGATCAGCAGCGCGCCGAACGCACCGCCGGCGCACAGTGGCACCGCCGCCAGGATGGTCACCGGCATCAGCGCGTGGTTGAACAGCAGCAACAGCACCATGTAGATGCAGATCAGGCCAGCGGCCATCGCCAGCATGAAACCGATGAACAACTCCACGAACACTTCGGCATCGCCGGTGTTGAGGAAGGTCACGCCCGGCGGCAGCTTTTTCACGCTGGGCAAGGCCTGTACTTCAGTCATCACATCGCCCAGCGGGCGGCCGTTGAGTTCGGCGGTGAGGGTCACGTTGCGCTGGCGCTGGTAGCGCGAAATCTGCGAGGGGCCACTGCCCTGGCGGATCTCGGCCACCGCCGCCAGCGGCACCGGGCCATCGCGGCCGGGCACGCGCAACTGCCCGATCAGCGCCGGATTGGCCAGCGTGGCTTCGGCGAAGCCGACCCGGATCGGCACCTGGCGATCAGGCAGGTTGAGCTTGGCCAGGCGCTGTTCGTAGTCGCCGGCAGTGGCGATGCGCGCGGCTTCGGCGATGTCCTGCGTAGCCACGCCCAGGTCGGCCGCACGCGCCGCGTTGGGCACGATCTGCAGTTCCGGGCGCAGCAGCGACGCGGTGGAAGTCACGCTGCCCAGCCCCTGGATGCCGCGCAGGTCGCGCTCCAGTGCGGTGGAGGCGTCCTGCAGGCGCTGCGGGTCGTCGCCGGACAACACCAGCTGCAGCAGGTTGCCCGGCTCGGAGCTGACATAGCTCACGCGTACGCCGGGCAGGTTGGCCAGGCGCTCGCGCGCATCGCGTTCCAGCGCGCGCTGGTCGCGGTCGCGGTCATCGGCCACGCCCCAGTCCAGGATCAGCGTCGCCTTGCGCGGTTCGCCCACGCCGGTGGCGCTGGGATCGCCCAGGTCGAGCACCGCACCGACGGCGGTGTAAACCTGCTTCAGCTCCGGCATGTCCTTGAGCAGCGCACGCGCACGCTCGGCCACGGCCACGGTTTCCTGCAGGCGGGTGCCCGGTGGCAGCTCCAGGTTGAGGTTGCTGCGGCCCAGGTCGGACTGCGGAATGAAGGTGGCCGGGATCAACGGGACCAGTGCCAACGACCCCACGAACATGGCGAAGGCCAGCCACAGGGTCCAGCCCCGGTGGCGCAATGCCTTGTCCACCCAGCCCAGGTACCAGCCCATCAGCTTCGATTCGGGCTTCTCTTCGCCATGCGGCTTGAGCAGGTAGGCGGCCATCATCGGGGTGAGCAGGCGTGCCACCAGCAGCGAGAACAGCACCGCCGTAGCGGCGGTCCAACCGAATTCGCGGAAGAACTTGCCGGCGATGCCGGGCATGAACGCCACCGGCACGAACACCGCAGCCAGGGTCAGCGAGGTGGCGATCACCGCATTGCCGATCTCGCCGGCGGCTTCGCGCGCCGCTTCCAGCGGCGGCTTGCCCATGCGCAGGTGGCGCACGATGTTTTCGATCTCCACGATCGCATCGTCCACCAGGATGCCGACCACCACCGACAACGCCAGCAGGGTGATGATGTTGAGGGTGAAGCCGAAGAAGTACATCACCGCGAAGGTGGGGATGATCGACAACGGCAGCGCCAGCGCCGACACCCAGGTGGCGCGCCAGTCGCGCAGGAACAGCCACACCACCAGCAGGGCCAGCAGGGCGCCTTCCCACAGCATGGTCATCGACGAATCGTAGGAGCGGTGGGTTTCGTCGATGGCGGTGGTGACCAGGCGGAAGTCGATGCCGGGGTGCTCGGCCTTGATCTTGTCCAGCGCCTCGTGCACGCCGGCTTCCACCTTCACTTCGCTGGAGCCGCGGGTGCGCGACATCGAGAACGCGACCACCTTTTCACCGTCCAGCAGTGCGGCTTCGGTGGGGTCGGCGGCGGCGTCGGTCACCTTGGCCAGGGTGGAAAGCCGCACCGCGCGGCCGTCCGGCAGGGCGATGGAGTAATCGCGCAGCGCCTGCGCGTCGCCCACCGTGCCCAGCGTGCGTATGGTCTGCTGCGCGCCTTCGATCTCGGCCTTGCCACCGGCGCGTTCCACCTGGATGCGGGCCAGCTGCTGCGAGACATCACCGGCGGTGATGCCCATGGCGATCAGCGCGTTCGGGTCCAGGTCCACGCGCACCTGGCGCTGCACACCGCCCACCCGGGTCACCCGCGCCACGCCGGGTACGCCGTACATGGCGCGCGAGATGTCGCGGTCGACGAACCAGCTGGCTTCGTCCGGGGTCATGTGCGGCGCGACCAGCGCGTAGGTCATCAGCGAACCGCCGATGTCCACCTTGGAGATCACCGGTTCCTGGATGTCCTGCGGCAGGTCGGTGCGGATGCGGGTAACCGCATCGCGGGTATCGTCCAGCGCGGTGGCCAGGTCGGCCTCCAGCTGGAACTCGATGGTGGTGGTGCTGACGCCTTCGCTGACCGAGGAGATCACGCGCTTGACGTTGTTGACCGTGGCGACCGAGTCCTCGACCTTGCGGGTGACCTCCGCTTCCAGCTGGCTGGGCGAGGCACCCGGCTGGGTCACGGTGACCGTGGTCATCGGGAAGGCGATGTCGGGGAAGCGCGCCACCGGCAGCTGGTAGAAGCCCCACAGGCCGGCCACGCACAGCACGAAGAAGATCAGCAGGGCAGGCAACGGGCGTTTGATCGCCCAGGCGGAAATATTCATTTGGCGCCGGCCTTGGCATCGGTCACCACGCGCACGCGGTCGCCTTCACCCAGGAAGCCGGCGCCATCGACCACCACCCGGTCGCCGGCCTTGAGCCCTTCGAGGATCGCGGTGCGGCCCTGCACGGCCTGGCCGGTACGCACGCGCAGGCGCGCGGCCTGCTGCTTGTCGTTCACGGTGAACACGTAGCTGTGGCCGTCGCGCTGCACGATCGCGGCGGTCGGCACGGTCAGCGCCGGGCCTTCGCCGATGACGATGCGGCCCTCCACGTACACACCCGGCTTGAGCGTGCCCGGTTCGGGCAGGTCGGCGAAGAGGGTGCCGGTGCGCGTCTGCGCGTCCACGCCGGGGGTGACTGCACGGATGCGGCCAGACACCACCGCATCGGCATAGGGCAGCTCGACGGTATTGCCCACGGCCACGCCGGTAAGCTGGTCTTCGGGCAGTTCGGCACGCCATTCCAGGCGGCCATCGCGGATCAGGCGCAGCAATTCGGTACCCGCCGACACCACCTGCCCCGGCTGCACCAGGCGCTTGGAGATCAGGCCATCGGCGGGCGCGCGCAGGTCGGCGAAGTCGCGGCGCAGCTGCGCCGCATCGCGCGAGGCACGCGCGGTGGCGGTCTGTGCTTCGGCATTGATGCGGTTCGCCCGCAGTTCGTCCAAGCTGCTTTCGCTGATCAGCTTTTCCGCCGCCAGCTTTTCGCTGCGCTGGTAGTTCAGGCGGGCGAGCTCCTGCGCCGCCTGCGCCTGCTTAAGCGAAGCGTCGGCCTGCGCCAGTTCGCTGTCCAGGGTGCGGTGGTCCAGCTGCAGCAGCACCTGGCCCTTCTTCACCCACTGGCCCACGTCCACCGGCAGCGCGGTCACGCGCTGGCCGCTGATCTCCACGCCCAGCTGCATTTCCTCATACGCGGTGACCGGGCCGGAGACCAGCACCGTGCGCGCCATGGTCTGCTGCTGCACGGTGGCCAGCGACACCGGCAGCGCCGAGCTGGCGGCGGCCGCGGCGGCGGCGTCCTGTTCGTCTTTGTTTCCGCAGGCCGCAAGCAACACGGCCAGCAGCAGGAGGGGGGTATGGCGGAAAAGTGAGGCACGCATCGGTGAGCTTCCGTGTCGGAACTGCGGTAACGAAGGAAAGGAATTCAGGGGGCGCGGGCCAGGCGCTGTTCGATGCCATCCAGCATCAGGCCGAGGCCCTGTTCAAAGCGCGTGTCGAAATCGACCTCGCTCCAGACCTCGCGGGCGCTCCAGCAATGCGGGAACCGTGCTTCGGCCAGTGCCATGAAGGACTCGCCCAGCGCCTCCATGCTGCCGTCGCCGGGCCAGGACTGTTCTTCGATCACAAAGCCCATCGTGTAGTACACCAGGTCCATCGGCGCGGTCGCGGCCACCCGCACCGACGCCCCGGCGCCGACCAGTACGGCGATGCAGGTTTCGCCCACCCGCAGCATGTTTTCGGTGGCCAGGAAGGTGCCCGCGTAGACCCGGGCCCCGTCGCGACGTGCCTTGAACGCGGTACGGAACTCGCGCGCGACCTGCAGCAGGGTCTGCCGCCAGGGCTGGCCATCGGGGATGTCGCGGGCCACGTCCACGATCATCGCGTCGGCCATGGCATCCACCAGCGCCTGCTTGCTCTTGAAGTGCCAGTACAGCGACGGCGCGCGGATACCCAGCATGCAGGCTACCTTGCGCAGGGTCACGCCCTCCATGCCGGCTTCGTCGAGAAGCTTGAAGGCGGCCGCGACGATGTGGTCCCGGGCGATGGGTTTGCGCACTGGGGGGAATCTACCTAACGTTGTTAGGGAGCGAATCTAACAGTGTTAGGTTTGGGGGTGCAAGGGGGAGGCACGCACCCTGGAGAACTCAAGGCTGCGGCCAGCCTTTGAGATGTCCGAGCTTCCACCGCCAGCACGCGTAGGCCAGAAACGCGAAGCACACCGCTACGGAGCTTGGGCTGAAGGCGTCGGCAGTTCCGTTCTTCATCACATAGCCAACAATGAATGCCGCGAAGAAGAACGCGCAGATCCGTCGACGCAGCAGGAGCGTGATGCCACCCAGCAACAACGAGGATGACAGGAACGCACCGAATGCAAGCTGCGAGGACGGAGGTGCATCGGCGTAACGCGAACCTGCCTGCGCGGCCAGGTACAGCAGCATGGCGAAAAACTGCAGCAGGCAGAACGTGGCGATCAGCGCCGAGATGACGGTATGCGCTGCGCCCTTCCACCGGCTTGGGCGCTTGGGGACATGTGCATTCGACGATTCATAGGGGTTCTCCACCGGATCTTCCTTGACGGTTGCTTGGGCGGGAGGATGATAAGCCGCCTGGGGGAGGGTTAGCCGACTGACAGTCGGCTCTACCGTCGGCTCTACCGCTGGCGCTACCGGTGCACTTCGGTATTTACGCTTGCGTTGTGGCGCGGCAGGCGGCACGGTTCACTTCTGACCGGGACCCGACCATGACCATCCGCATCCTCACCGTCGACGACCACCCGTTGATCCGCCAGGGCATCGCGTCGATGCTGGCGCTGGAGAGCGATCTGGAACTGGTCGGTGAAGCGGCGGACGGGACCGAGGGCATGGCACAGTTCCGTCGCCTGCTGCCGGATGTCACCCTGGTGGACCTGCAGATGCCCGGTATCGACGGCATCGAGCTGACCCGCCGCCTGCGCGGTGAGTTTCCGCGGGCGCGGATCATCATCCTCACCACCTACCGTGGCGATGCCAATGCACGCGAGGCGCTGGCCGCCGGTGCCTGTGGTTACCTGCTGAAGAGCTCGCTGCGCGGCGAGTTGATCGATGCGGTACGGCGGGTCGCGCAGGGCAAGCGCTGCCTGTCGGCGGAGATCTCCGAGGAGATCGCGCAGCACCTGGGCGAGGAGGCGCTCACCGCGCGTGAGCTGTCCATCCTGTCGGCGCTGGCGCAGGGCTGGGAGAACAAGCGCATCGCCAACACGCTGGGCATTTCCGCGGAAACGGTCAAGTCGCACGTGGCGCGCATTTTCGAGAAGATCGGCGCGCGTAACCGCACCGAGGCGATTCATATCGCACTGCGTCGCGGCCTGGTACGGCTGGAAGATTGAGCCCTAGCGCTTCAGCATCGGCAGCGGTCGCAGCGGATGGCGCAGACCGTGCCTGAGCGAAACTGCAGCAGCCGTAGGTGGAAACCCAGGCGCGGAAAGCGCTGCACGGTACGGCGGAAATCGTCCGTGCTGAGGTCGAAGCGCAGCGTGCCCATCGACACGTCGATCCAGTCCGCGCGGCGGAACGTTTCGATGCGGGGATCCTGCCCGCGCGGCAGGGCCGAGATCCTGTGGTGCTCGCGGATCATCGCCAGCACCACCGTCACCAGCTCTGGCCGCTGCTGCTCGACCAGGTAATCGCGCGCGAGGGCTTCGGACGGCGCCAGGTAATCGAACGTCCCGGCGGTCCAGATGCCCAGGTCGTGGAAGGCCACCGCAACCGACAGCACGTACAGGTCTTCCAGACTGCCCGGCAACAGGCACCAGTGGAAGTTGGCCACGCGGTAGGTGTGGTTGCGGTACGGGTGGAAGTCGCGCCCCAGCACGCTGGCATGGGCGTCCAGGATGTCATCCAGTACAGCCAGGCGGTCGAGCACGGCGTTCTCCCTGCGTGCACCGTGGGTGCACCGGCGTCCAGCGTAACGCCGGTGGGGGCGATGGCCGCTGCCGACAGGGGCATGCGTAGTCCCCCCATGTGGGGGAGCGCATCCGCGCCCGAACGACCGATGCCCGGCACCGGCCAGGGTGCAAGGCTGCACCGTCGCCCCCCCTTCCCCTTTCGGCATCGAGACGACCATGAGCACCTTCACTACGTCCGACGGCACCTCCCTCTACTACAAGGACTGGGGCACCGGCCCGGTGGTGTCCTTCAGCCACGGCTGGCCACTCAATGCCGACGCATGGGAAGCGCAGATGTTCTTCCTGGCCAGCCACGGCTTCCGATGCATCGCCCACGACCGGCGCGGCCATGGCCGCTCCAGCCAGCCATGGGACGGCAACGAGATGGATACCTACGCCGACGACCTGGCGCAGCTGTTCGAGCACCTGGACGTGCGCGGGGTGACCATGGTCGGGCACTCCACCGGCGGCGGCGAGGTGGCCCGCTACATCGGGAGGCATGGCACCGCGCGCGTGGCCAAGGCCGTACTGATGGGCGCGGTGCCGCCGATCATGCTCAAGACCGCCGAGAACCCGGACGGGCTGCCGATCGAGGTGTTCGACGGCTTCCGCGCCGCGTACCTGGCCGACCGCGCGCAGTTCTTCCTGGACGTGGCCACCGGCCCGTTCTTCGGCTTCAACCGACCCGGCGCGAACGTGTCCGAAGGCCTGATCCGCTCATGGTGGAACCAGGGCATGCAGTCCGGCCACAAGAATGCCTACGACTGCATCAAGGCGTTCTCGGAAACCGACTTCACCGAAGACCTGAAGAAGTTCGACGTGCCCACGCTGATCATCCACGGCGACGACGACCAGATCGTGCCGATCAAGGCCGCGGCACTGCGTTCGGTGGAGCTGGTCAAGGGCGCGCAGTTGAAGATCTATCCGGGCGGCGGCCACAGCCTGGGCGACACCGCCAAAGACCAGCTCAACCAGGACCTGCTCGCCTTCCTGCAGCGCTGAGCCCTCCCCTCCCCCCACGTTTCGAGGACCTGCCATGAACACCGTGCCCCCTGCCGCCCTGCACGCCGTGCCTTCCGAACCCCGTGGATCGGGTCCTTCGCGCAGCGAAGAGTTCATCAGCGGCGGCGAGGGCGAGCTGTTCATCCGCAGCTGGCGCCCCAGCGGTCCGCCGCGCGCGGTGGTGGCGATCGTGCCCGGCTTCAATTCGCACAGTGGCCACTACCAATGGGCCGCAGCGCAGTTCACCGCGATGGGGCTGGCGGTATACGCAGTGGACCTGCGCGGGCGCGGCAAGTCCAGCGGGACGCGCTTCCACGTGAAGCACTTCGACGACTACCTGGCCGACGTGCAGTCGCTGTTGGACGTGGCCCGCACGCGCGAACCGGGCCTGCCGGTGTTCCTGCTGGGGCACAGCGCAGGCGGCGTGATCGCCTCGGCCTACACCCTGGCCCACCAGGACGAGCTGGCCGGCCTGATCTGCGAGAGCTACGCCTTCCAGGTGCCCGCACCGGATGCGGTGCTGGCGCTGGTGCGCTGGCTGAGCGGCCCGTTCCCCACCCTGCGCGTGCTGAAGCTGCCCAACAAGGAATTCTCGCGGCTGCCCGAGGTGGTGAAGGCACTCAACGCCGACCCGCTCATCGCCAACGAGAAGCAGACCGCGTTGACCGTGGCGCAGATGCTGGTGGGCATCGACCGCCTGCGCCGCGGCTTCCCCACGCTGCGCCTGCCGGTGCTGGTGATGCATGGCACCGCCGACAAGGTCACCGTGCCCGCCGGCAGCCAGGTGTTCCAGGACAACGCCGGTTCGGCCGACAAGACCCTGTTGCTGTACAAGGATCATGCGCATGACCTGCTCAATGACCTCGGGCGCGAGGAAGTGATCGGCGACATCCAGCGCTGGATCGACCGGCATCTGG
This sequence comes from Stenotrophomonas sp. NPDC077420, assembly GCF_044543385.1. Lineage (NCBI taxonomy): Bacteria > Pseudomonadati > Pseudomonadota > Gammaproteobacteria > Lysobacterales > Lysobacteraceae > Stenotrophomonas > Stenotrophomonas sp. NPDC077420. The sequence continues at coordinate 77,317 of NZ_JBITVZ010000012.1, read as the reverse complement.
CCGTCGGCGCCGCCAGCAGCGTGGAGCGCAGCGCCTGAGCGTTGCCGCCGCACCAGCACCCCGCCACCAGTACGTAGGCCATCCGCAGCGTCGTTGATCCTGCATGAGCCGTGTTCAGCCCTCGTCCCGATCCTGGCCTGCGTCGCGCGCGTGCACCCACCCGCGCGGTGACGCCCCGGTACGGCGACGGAAGGCCCGCGAGAAGGTGGGCGCGTCGGCGAAGCCCAGTTCCAGCGCCACCTGCTTCACCGGCCGCCCCGCGCGCAGCAGCGAAGTGGCTACGTTGAGCTTCCAATCCAGCGAATAGGCCGCCGGCGTGGTGCCGGTGGCGCTCTTGAACGCGGCGGCGAAGGCGCTGCGCGACATGCCGGCCAGGCCAGCCATGCGCGCCAGCGTCCACCCTTCCCCAGGTGCGGCATGCATTGCCATCAAGGCCCTGGCCAGGCGTGGGTCGGACAGGCCCAGCATCATGCCCGGCGCCACCCGCGCCTGTTCCGGATGGTCGATGATCCAGCGCAGCACCTGGATCAGCACCACTTCGAACAGGCGGTTGGCCAGCAGGCGCGACCCGCAGCGGGTGCGGTCGGATTCGGCGAACAGCAACTCCAGGGTGGCCTGCAGTCCGTCGATGGCCTGCAGCGGCAGCAGGATCGCGTCCGGCAGCGACTGCACGATCGGATTGCGCAGCCCGCCGTCGAAATCCAGCGTCGCGCAGGTGAAGTCGGAGCCGTCCACCGGCGGATTGATGAACTCGTGGTGCACCGCGCGCGGAAACAGGAGCAGCGTAGGTTCGCACAGATGGGTGCGCGCCAGCTGCTTGCCGTCCCGGTACAGCAGGTCCATTTCGCCCCGCCGCAGCACATGCAGGAAGCCGCGCCCGGGCTGGGCGTCAAAGGTCTGCAACCCGCACAGCGGGCCGGCATGGAACAGGGTGGCCTCAACCCGGAACCGCTCCAGGACGGGGCTCAGGCGGCCGAGGGCGGTGCTGGACGAATTGCCATCTATCAGCGACATAAAGACACCAAACGTCCCGAGCGGGTTCCTATTATGCCCATCAACCGGCCACTCCGCGCCGGCATCCAACAGGAAACCCAGCCATGTCCCGTATCCCCCTTGTCACCGCGCAGGACGCCACCGGCGAGGCCCAGGCCGTGCTCGGCCAGATCCACGGCGCCTTCGGCACCACCCCCAACATGTTCCGCGCCGTGGCCAATTCCACCGCTGCGTTGAAGAGCATGTGGGGTTCGTTCGGCGCCCTGGGTGCCGGCGTCATCCCGGCCGCGCTGGGCGAGAAGATCGCCGTGGCCATCGCCAACCGCAACGCCTGCGAGTACTGCCTGGCCGCGCATACGGCACTCGGCCGCAAGGCCGGCGCAAGCAGCCAGGAAATGAGCGCCGCGCAGGGCGGTAAATCCGACGACCCGAAGACGGCCGCCGCGCTGCACTTCGCCCTGCGCGTGGTGGAAGGCCGTGGCCAGATCGACGATGGCGAGGTCGCCCAGCTGCGCAGCGTGGGCTTCAACGACGGGGAAATCGTGGAGATCCTCGCCCACGTCGCGTTGAATCTGTTCACCAACTACGTCAACGTGGCCTTTGCGGTGCCGGTCGATTTCCCCGGCGTCAAACTGCGTTGAATGATGAGCACAGGCTGGCCGGCGACACCGGCCAGCCCACTGTGCCACCCGCACCCTGGAGGCAAACCCATGTCCCGCTCCTACCAACCGATCAACTGCGAGTTCCACGATGTACTGGAAGCGGTCGCCACTGGCGGTCGCCGCGTGCCCATCGTGTATGCCACCACCGGCGCAGCGCAGGCTGCGGTCGTCGCCCGCATCACCGACCTGGGCGCCAGTGACGCCGTCGAGTACATGCACCTCGATGACGGCAGCCGGGTCCGGCTGGACGACATCGTGAGCGTGGACGGCATCGACCAGCAGGCATTCGGCCCGCGCTGACCGCGGTACCGGCTGTCCCGCTCCCGACATCCCCGCCGTGGGACAAGTGCGGCGCCTGCTTTCGTGGGATCATCCTGCGTTCCAAAGATACGTCCACCCGCCCCATGCCTGTGCTGACCGACCCGGCCCTGCTGCGCGACATCGCCGACATCAACCGGATCCGATCGGTGCCGCGGATCCTGGAGACGGTTGCCCACATCACCGGCTCCCGGTTCACCGCCATCGCGCGGGTCACCGACACCACCTGGACGGCGTGCGCGACCTACGACACGTTGGGGTTCGGCCTGGTGCCCGGGGGGCAGCTGGTGCTGGAGACCACCCTCTGCGATGAGATCAGGCAATCCTCCAACGCGGTGGTGTTCGCCCACGCCAGCCAGCATCCGCTGTATTCCCGGCACCACACGCCACGCATCTACGGGCTGGAAAGCTACGCGTCGGTCCCGGTCTTCCGCCCGGACGGAAGCTTCTTCGGCACCCTGTGCGCGATCGACTCGGCACCCGGCAGTTTTGACGAAGCGCACGTGCAGCGCTCCATGGAGTTGCTGGCCGAACTGGTCGGCAACTACCTCGACAGCGAAGACCGCCTGGTGGAAGCCGCCGCGCAGCTTTCGGCAGCGCATCGTGTCGCGGACCTGCGCGATCAGTTCGTGGCCGTGCTGGGCCACGACCTGCGCAGCCCGCTGCAGGCCATCAGCATGGCGGCCGATTCGCTGGAGATGTCACCGCTCACGGAAAGCCAGGACCACATGCTGGGCCACATCCGGGCCGGCGTGGACCGGATGGACGGACTGATCAACGACGTCCTCGATTTCGCCCGCGGTCGCCTGGGCGGCGGCATCCCGGTATTGCTGCGCGAGTGCGATTCGCTGGAACAGACGTTGCGCAAGGTGGTGGTGGAAGTGGAGGTGGCGAGCGGTCGCTCGGACATCGCCGTGCAGGTAGACATCGACGGAAGTGTTTACTGCGACGCCAGCAGGCTTGCCCAGCTGCTGGCGAACCTGCTGGGCAATGCCGCACAGCACGGCGATACGTCCCGCCCCATCTCGGTGGACGTACGCGCCGATCCGGACGCGCTGTCACTGGTGGTCCGCAATGGCGGCCGGATCCCGGCCGACAAGCTGGCGGACATCTTCAGCCCGTTCTCCCGCGAGAAGGGCGACGATCCGCGCCCGGGCCTGGGCTTGGGTATCTATATCGCCGCGGAAATCGCCCGTTCGCATGGCGGCACGCTGGGTGTCGAATCGGACGCCGACACGGGAACGGCGTTTACGTTCAAGATGCCGCGTGCAGTCGCGACGGGCATCGCGGTTCCCTGAACACGCGCTTCATTCATGTACCGGTCAGTTCAATATTCAGGGTTGATTAGAACGCCTAACGGATAATTCACACCTGTCGACCGCCTGCTTCTCTCCCCTCCCCCGGAGCAGGCGGTCGACGAAACCAAAATAAAAAAAGGTGTGTTCCCGATGATGAAGTCTTCCCTGCTTGCCCTGGGTCTGGTCGCTGCACTGCCGTTCGCGGCGTCGGCCGCCGATGGCCTGTCCTACAACTACGTTGAAGGCGGCTACGTGAACACCGATACCCGCGGCGGCTCCGCCGACGGTTGGGCGGTGAAGGGCTCGGCCGCGATTGCGCCGAACTTCCATGTCTTTGGCGATTACAACTCGCAGGAAACCGACCGCGGCAACGTTGACGTCGACCAGTGGCGCGTCGGCCTGGGCTACAACTACGGCATCGCGCCAACCACCGACCTGGTGGCACGCGTTGCCTACCAGAAGTTCGATCCGAAGGAAGGCCTGGACTTCAACGGTTACGCCACCGAAGTGGGCGTGCGCACCGCGTTCACCCCGATGATCGAAGGCTACGCACTGGCCGGCTACGAAGACTTCAGCAAGAAGCACGGCATCAACCCGGACGGCGAGTTCTACGGCCGTGTCGGCGCCCAGGCCAAGTTCAACCAGAACTGGGGCCTGAGCGGCGAAGTGAAGCTGGCCAAGGGCGGCGACAAGGAATGGTTCGTCGGCCCGCGCTTCACCTGGTAACACGCACGTTGCAAGCTACGTTGTTGCATGGCGCGTGACCTCTCTCCCACGCGCCAAGAAGCCCGCCCCTCCGGCGGGCTTCGCTTTTGTGGGGGAGTGTGGGTGTGGTTCTAATCCGTATCAGGATGACGCAGAGCAGCTTCGTAATCCCGCCCTCCGTAGAACACGCCCAGAATCGACACCATGCATTTCTGATCATCCACGTGGAGCGCGATGACCGTGGTGCCTCTGAAGTTGGTGATCCGAAGTCCGGGCAGTACGTCATCTCGCTTGATTCCACGCATCGGAAACGAGGCGAGTGTCTCGCAGTAGGCGACGATGGCGTCAACGTAGCGCACGGCGGCAAGTGGCGAACCAGCCGCTTCAATGTGGTCTTCGAGTGCTTCCAGTTGCTCCACCGCCGCTGGTGCGAACTGGATGCGGTACGTCATACCGGATTGGAAACGTTGCGGGCTCGGCGCCTGCGGGTGAGACGCTCTTGCGCCTCTTCGAGCGACAAGGCTTGTGCCGGGTCAGCCTCAAGTGCGCGTGCTGCCGGTATGACCTGCTCCCGCAGCCACGCATCCATTGCCCTGTCGCGCGCCAGAAGTGCGCGAAGGCCATCGCGTATCACCTCGCTCTCGGTGGCGTACTCGCCGCTCGCGACCTTGGCGCGGACGGAGTCCGCCATCTCATTTGGCAGCGTAATGCTGAACTGTTGGGTCGAGCGCATGGGGCGGCCCTTCACCTGAGTAGGATTCAATCCTACTCCCTTACCAGCTTCGCTCAAAGCGACCCATCCCGATGGCGCAAAAATCTGCATACACGTTGGACTCACGGCAGAAACGGGGAGCCAGTCTGAACACGTCGCCGGATGGCAGCATTGAAACTTGTTGCAGGCGGCCGGGGTTGTGATCGGAGCCAAAAAAAAACCCGGCCTTGGCCGGGTTTTTTTGCTTGAATCACTTGAACAGCGTATCCGGATACTCCGGCTTCTGCTCCCGCGCCAGCAGCGCGCGCAGGCCTTCTTCCGGCGTCTGTTCGCCGTGCAGGACGGCGCGTACCCCGTCGGAGATCGGCAGGTCGATGCCGTGGCGGCGTGCCTGGCGCATGACCTCGTCGGCGGTCTGCACCGATTCCACCACCTGGCCGATGTCGCGCACCGCGTCGGGCAGGCTCTGCCCGCGTCCCAGCGCCAGGCCGAGTCGACGGTTGCGCGACAGGTCGCCGGTGCAGGTCAGCACCAGATCGCCCAAGCCGGCCAGACCCATCAGGGTTTCCGGCTTGGCGCCGATCGCGGCCGCCAGGCGCAGCATTTCATTCAGGCCGCGGGTGATCAGGCCGGCACGGGCGTTCAGGCCCAGCTGCATGCCATCGGCCACGCCGGTGGCCACGGCCAGCACGTTCTTCATGGCGCCGCCGAGTTCGGCACCCACCATGTCATCGCCGGTGTAGGCACGGAACGCCGGGCCATGCATGGCCTCGGCCACCTGCTGGGCAAACTCCGGGTCATCGCCGTGCACGGTGATGGCCGTGGGCAGGCCCTGGGTGACTTCCTTGGCGAACGATGGGCCGGTGACCACCGCAAGCGGCACGTCCGGTCCGAGGACCTCGCGGGCGACTTCGTGCAGGAAGCGACCGGAACCGGGCTCAAAGCCCTTGGTCGCCCACGCCACGCCGGCGTCGGCCGGGCGCAGCGGCGCCAGCGCGCGTACGGTTTCCCCGAACGCGTGCGACGGCACGACCACCAGAATCCACTTCGCACCCTCGACGGCCGCAGCCAGGTCGGTGGTGGCACGCAGCGATTCCGGCAGCGGAATGCCTGGCAGGTAACGGGTGTTCTCGTGGCGCTGGTCGATGGCGTCCACCATCGTCGCGTCGCGCCCCCACAGCACGGTCGGGTGACCGTGCCGTGCCAGCAGGCTCGCCAGGGCAGTGCCCCAGGAGCCTGCGCCGAGAACGGCGATCTTGTCTGCGTTGTCGCGCATCACAACCACTGCAGCGCCGATCAGGCGTTGCCGGCCGGCTCGGAATCGGCGAGCGAGGTTTCGCCCTGTTCCTGGCGCTGGCGCAGGGTTTCGGCGTACAGGCCTTCGAAGTTGATCGGCTGCAGGAAGAACGGCGGGAAGCCGCCGGCCTGGATCAGGTCGCTCACCAGCTGGCGCACGTACGGGAACAGGATGTTCGGGCACTGGGTGCCCAGCAGCACGTCAATCGACTGCGGGTCCAGGCCCACCAGGCCGAACACGCCAGCCTGCTGCACTTCTGCCACGTAGGCGGTCTTGTCGCCGGCCTTGCAGGTCAGGGTCACGGCCAGCACTACTTCGAAGGCGCTCTCGCCCAGGCGCTGCACGCGCTGGTTGAGGTTGAGCTGCAGCTCCGGCTGCACGGCTTCGTTGAACACGGCCGGGGCGTTGGGCGATTCGAAGGAAACGTCCTTGACGTAGATCTTCTCGACGGTGAACGCGGGGCCGGTGGCGGCGTCGGCCGGCGCGATGGCGCCGTTGGTGTTCGCTTCGGACATTTCCTGTTGCTCCAGATATTTACAGTCAATAATGGATTGTTACATGCCCTGCGATGGGGGCGTGTGGCGCCGCGCACAAGGCGCGCGGCCAAATCCGGTGGAAAATCAGTTGCGGCCCTTGACCAGCGGCAGTTCGGCCTGCTGCCAGGCCGGCAGTCCGCCGTCGAGCACATGCACCTGCTCGAAACCGGCCTTCTTCAGCGCCTTGGCGGCGGTTTCCGAGGCGGTGCCACTGCGGCACACCAGCACCACCGGCTTCTGCTTGGCGTTGGCGACGAGCTTGTGCTCGGGACCGAACTGGGCCGGCTGCACGTTGCGGCTGCCGGCGATATGGCCCTTTTCGAAATCGGTCCCCGCAGACAGGTCGACCACGACCGCGCCGCCGGCATTGATCAGCTGGGTCAGCTCGGCCGGCTTGATCGACTTGTAGCCGCGCATCAAGCGGCGCACCTCGGTGACGAGGATGGCTACGGTCAGGCCCGCGAAGGCCATCGACAACATCGGGTTTCGGCCGGCAAAGGCCAGCAGCTCTTCGTAATTCACTCAGATCACGGGTCGATTAGCGGGCGCCGATTGTCGCACATGCAGGCGAACCGGCGCCCGGCGGGCGGTTCAGGGGCTCAGCGCGGTTCCTGCCACAGGTTCGGCAACCCGTTGGCCTGCAGCCAGCGCTTGTCCTCGGCGTCCCAGCGCCAGATTTCCTTGACCGTAACCTCGCGCTGCGCCTGGGTATTGAGGTTGATCACCCCCACCACGGCCGAACGGCCCACGCTGCCGTCGGGCATGTTCACGTTCTCCAACGGCCGGTAGCCGGAGATCTTCACCTGCTCGTAGCGACGCAGTTCCAGGTCGCTCAAGGGGTGTTCCTTGGTGTACTTCGGATCCAGGTAGGGCAGCGCTTCCTCGGTGGTTCCCCAGCGGATGGTGGAGGCGTAGAGGGTCTGGGTCTTCTCCAGCTCCACACGCTGCTTGCGGGTCAGCTTTTCCTTGGCCGACAGCGTGTTCACGCTGGTCAGCGCCAGCAGGGCGAGAAGCAGGATCTGGATGGTACGGCGCATGCGAATTCCCCAATCGGCAAGGCGCCCATCCTACCGCCTTGCGAAGGCCACGAAACGTCCGCTCAGTTCAGCCGCGGGTTTTCCGGCCTCGCCGGGCTGGCGCGCCACCACTTCGATGCGGGCCTTGCCACGCTGGGCGAAGGTGGCCAGGAAGGTGGCCCAGTCGGCCTCGTCGGCGGCCTGGGCCTGGGCCTGCAGGTCCTGGTAGACCGGGGCCAGGTAGCGCACGTGGCTGTCGGCTACGTACACGTCCGCGTCGAAGCCGGCCTGGCGCAGGCGCAGGGTGACCAGGGCCCAGCCGGACAGGGTCAAGGCCGACGACAGGCTGCCGCCGAAGGCGTTGCCTTTGTCGTTGACGTTGGCGGCCAGCGGTGCGCGCAGGGTCAGCACACCGTCGGCGTAGCCGGCCACCTGGATCTGCATCGCCGCCACCGGCGGCATGCGCTCAAGCACCTGCTGCAGGACGGCCAGGTGCTGGGACGGGGAATCGGTTTCGGACATCGGTACGGCGACGTTACGGCGAAGGCCTCGCATAATGCCCGCAATGAACCGCCTCGCACATGTGCCGGAATGGACCCTGTTGTCGCTGCGCCCGCGTGGCCAGCACGCCGCGCTGCGACGCGCGGCGGCGGCGCTGGGCGCGCAGGTGGTGGGGCTGTCGCCCTGGGCCCTGGTGGCCCGGCACGACGCGGCCACCCGCACCGCGCTGGCGCAGGCGCTGGAGGCCGACCGGGTGGTGTTCAGCAGCCCGGCGGCGGTGCATGCGGCCGCGCGGCTGCAGGCGCTGGGTGGGCCACACGCGGGCACCTGGCTGGCGGTAGGCGCTGGCACTGCAGCGGCGCTGCGCAGCCACGGCGCGACCGACGTGCAGGCGCCGCAACGGATGGACAGCGAGGGGCTGCTCGACCTTCCCGGGCTGGCCAGCCTGCACGGGCTGCGCGCGGCGCTGGTGACCGCGCCCGGTGGCCGCGGGATCATCGCTGACACGCTCCAGGCCCGTGGCGCACAGCTGCAACGGGTGGACGTCTATCGCCGCCAGCCGCTGCGGCTGGCGCCACGCCAGCTGCAGCGGTTGCGCCACCACCCCACGCCGTGGGTGCTGGCCCTGAGCAGCGCCGAGGCACTCGCGTTGCTGCAGGCGCAGCTGCCACCGGACCTGCTGGCGCGGGTGCAGGCCCAACCGGTGGTCGCCGCCAGCCCGCGCCTGGCGGCGCTGGCCGAGGACGCCGGTTTTGGCCGGGTCCGCCTGGCCGAGGGGCCGCTGCCGGTGCAGCTGGTACGGGCCGCACACGCCGCGATCACCACTGCCCAAGCTTCCTGAACAGGGGACGCAAGCGGCCTTGCGGGTCGCTTGGGCGGCGGGCGATGCTGTGCACCTGCGTGCCCGCCAGCTCGTGAATGCACCGGCGCGGGCGCCGAGGATGACTGCCTTGAACGACATCGATCCGCCCCCGCCCCACCGACCGCTGCGCTGGATACTGCCGCTTGCCGCGGTCGTGGTTGTCGCAGGCGGCGCCGGCTGGGGTTGGACCCAGTGGCAGGCGCAGCAGCTGCGCAGCGCCCAGCGCGACGCTGACGCCAACGTGCTGGTGCAGGGCCTGGCCAGCAGCGTGGACGCGCTGCGCCGCGACCAGCGTTCGACCTCGCAGCGGGTGCAGGACGCGGCCGCCACCAACCGGGTGTTGCGCGACGAGATGCTGGGCCTGGGCCAGCGCAGCGCGCTGCTGGAAGAGAACCTGGCACGCCTGGCCGACAGCACCCGCCACAATGCACAGGCGCTGCAGCTGGAAGAGGCCGAACTGCTGCTCAGCCAGGCCGGACAGCGGCTGGCGTTCGCCGACGATGTGGAGGGCGCCCGACGCCTGTACGCGTTGGCCGCGGCGGCACTGGAAGACGTCCAGGGCAGCGAGTACCTCAACCTGCGCCAGGCGTTGATGCAGGAGCGCAACGCGGTGGATGCACTCGGCCCCGGCCCGCGCGCGGAGGCCAGCCAGGGCCTGAACCGGTTCGCCACTGCGATAGGCGCGCTGCCCGAGCAGATCGTGCCGACGGCCGACAGCGCCGCCCCGTGGTGGCACGAGCTGCTGGCGCCGTTCGTGACCATCACCCCCACCGCCACGCAGGGCCCGCTGACCGGCGCCGAGCGCGCCGCCGCGTGGGATTCGCTGCAGCTGGAACTGACCCTGGCCCGCGCGGCCGTGGAACGCGGCAATCAGTCGGATTTTGAACAGTCGCTGGACCGCGTGGCGCTGTGGATGCCACGGCTGTGGCCGGATTCACCCGGCCTGCGCGAGCGACGTGCTGAACTGCAGCAGTTGCGCGCTCTAGTGCTACGCCCCCCGCTGCCCGAACTGGGCAGCACCCTGCAGCAGCTGCGCGCCATGCGCGATGGGAGTTGATGGATGAAGCCGATTTATTCCGTAGTGGTGTTGTTGCTGGCGGTGGTGCTGGGCGTGGTGGCCGCACACTGGCTGGGTGCCGAATCGATGCGCCAGTACGGCGAGGTGATCTACCGCGCCGGTGGCAACGACTACCGCTCCACCGCGCCGCAGGTGGCGCTGATGGCGCTGGTGGCCTTGCTGCTGCTGTGGCTGCTGTGGAGCCTGGTGGCCTCGCCGTTCCGGGCATGGGGCCGCTATCGCCGCAAGCAGGGGCGCGCGCGCCTGATCGAAGGCCTGCAGGCGCACGAGTACGGTCATTGGCAGCGCGCGGAAAAACTGCTGGGCACCGCCGCAGAGGACGAGGAAGTGAGCGCGATGGCGTACGTCACCGCCGTGCGCAGCGCCGAGGCGCGGGGCGACCAGGCCGCAGCGGACCAGTACCTGCAGCGCCTGGCCACCACCGACGCAACCGCCTACGCGCTGCTGCAGGCCGAACGCCTGCTGGGCCAGGAACGCCCGGTAGATGCGATCAACGCCTTGGACGCCCCCGGCATCCAGCCGCTGCCGCCGCGTGGCCTGTGGCTGCGGACCGAAGCGTTGGCCCGCGCCGATCGCGCCCATGAGGCTTACGGCCAGCTGGGCGCGCTGCGCAAGCAGAAAGTGCTGCCCGATGATGCGGTGGCCGAGCTGGAAGTGCGCCTGGCCGCGCAGTCGCTGCTGGAGGCTGCTGACGTGAATGCGCTGGCCGCGCAGTGGGAGGCCACCCCGAAGGCGCTGCGCAGCGACCCGGACGTGGCCTCGGCCTATGCACTCCGTGCGGTGGCGCTGGATTGGGACGAGCCGGCCCTGCTCAACCTGGAACAGGCGCTGGACACGCGCTGGGACGAATCGCTGGTGACCCTGTACGGGCAGATGCCGGTGGAAAAGCTGGCCACCCGCCAAGCCAACCTGCAGCGCTGGCTGGCCCAGCAGCCGTCCAGCCCGGCGCTGTTGCTGGCGCTGGGCCGGATTGCCGCGCGCCAGGGCGATACGGTGCAGGCCGAGGACTACCTGCACCGCGCCATCGCCGCCGGTGCCGGTCCGGAGGCGTGGGAAGCGCTGGGCGAGGTCTTCGCCGCCCGCGGCGAACCCGCGCCGGCGGCACAGTGCTATGGCAATGCGCTGCGGCAGTCGCGCGGGGAAAGCAGCGTGGTGCTCGTGCGCGAAGCAGCGGCGCAGAGCCCCGCTCTACACTCAGGCGTGCCGGAGCGTGCGACGGTGGAAGAGCAGTCATTGATGACCGATCCGGTAGTAGTGCGCGAGGCGCGCATTGAGCGGGTCGACCGCGACGAGTTCGGCAACCCCCTGGTACCCTGACGTAGCGCGGGGCGCTGCCCCGCTGCTTTTCAGCTGCACACAAAAAAGGCCGCCCTCGACGGGCGGCCTTTTTCCGTGCAGCGGGGCAGCGCCCCGCTCTACCGGGTTCAGCGCTCTACGATCGCCACTACGCCCATGCCGCCGGCGGTGCAGATCGAGACCAGCGCGCGGCCACCGCCGCGTTCGGCCAGCTGCTTGGCCGCGGTGGCGATCACGCGTGCGCCGGTGGCGGCGAACGGGTGGCCAGTGGCCAGCGACGAACCCAGCGGGTTGATCTTGGCCGGGTCGATCCGGCCCAGCGGTGCATCCAGGCCCAGTCGGTTGCGGCAGTAGTCTTCGCTTTCCCAGGCGCGCAGCGTGCACAGCACCTGCGCGGCGAACGCTTCGTGGATTTCATAGATGTCGAAATCCTGCAGGGTCAGGCCGTTGCGCTTGAGCATTTCCGGCACCGCGATGGTCGGCGCCATCAGCAGGCCTTCGCCGTGCACGAAATCGACGGCGGCCACCTGCGAATCGCGCAGGTAGGCCAGCGGCTCATGGCCGTGCGCGCGCGCCCATTCCTCGCTGGCCAGCAGCACCGCCGAGGCGCCGTCGGTGAGCGGGGTGGAATTGGCGGCGGTGAGCGTGCCACGGCCGGACACCTTGTCGAAGGCCGGCTTCAGCGTGGCCAGCTTTTCCAGCGAGGTGTCCGCGCGCAGGATGTTGTCGCGCTCCACGCCACGGAACGGGGCGATCAGGTCGTTGAAGAAACCGCGCTCATAGGCGGCGGCCAGCTTCCTGTGCGAAGACACCGCCCATTCGTCCTGCGAATCGCGCGAGATGTTCCATTCCTTGGCCATGTCCTCGCAATGGTCGCCCATGCTCTTGCCGGTGCGCGGCTCGGCCACGCCCGGGAATTCCGGCTTCAGCTCGCCCAGCTTGAAGCCGCGCACGATGGCGCGGAGCTTGTCGCCGGTGCTCTTGGCGCGGTTGGCGGCCAGCAGGCGCGCGCGCAGTTTCTTGCCGTACACGATCGGCACGTCGGAGGTGGTATCCGAACCGCCGCCGATGCCCGATTCGATCTGGCCCAGCGCGATCTTGTTGGCCACGGTGATGATGGTGTCCAGCGAGGTGCCGCAGGCGCGCTGCAGGGTGATGCCGGGAGTAAGCGGTGACAGGCCCGAGGACAGCGTGGCTTCGCGGCCCAGGTTCCAGTCGCTGGAATGCTTGATTACCGCACCCATCGCCACTTCGCCCAGCTGCTGCCCGTGCAGGCCGAAGCGTTCGACCAATGCACCCAGGGTGCGCACCGACATGCCCAGGTTGCCAACATCCGAATAGGCGGTGTTCTGGCGGCAGAACGGGATACGGACGCCACCGAGGATGGCGACGGGACGAGCGATGGGCATGGAGATACCTGGCATGGGAAGGGTGTCTGCAACATGGCCTGCACGAAGGAGCAGGCATAATGGGGGCAAGTGTAGCTGCCGCCCTGTGATGGGCCAACCGTGAACCCATGAGCAAACCCGACCCCGGCATGAATGCCCTTGGCGTACTGGCATTGGAACTGGCCGGAGGAGACGCCCCCCGCAACGCCGCCCTGACGTCCGCGCAGGCCGGTGAACTGGCCGACCGCGTTGGCCGCGACCTGGTCAAACTGGTCCCCGGCGTGAGCGGGCTGGACTTCGTGTTCGCCGGCGCCCATTTCGACCCGGCCGAAGTCCTGCGTCCCGGCTACCCGATCCACCGCCGCCTGGAAGAACTGCAGATGCGCGCGCCCGGTCGCAATGAAGGAGCGCGCCTGCTGGCCTTCGGTGCTGGCGCGGACGGCGACGTGCCGCTGCCGTTCCAGGCCGATCCCAGCCTTACCGGCGGCGGCCTGCGGGTGGTGCCGTTCCTGCTGACCGGCACCGAGGTGGCCCAGACCACGGCGGTGGCCGAAGCGCTGGAAGAGGTGCTGCTGGCCCAGGGCATGGCCCAGGCCGACACCGCGCTGCTGGCGCAGAACGCCTTCGGCGCGCAGATCGAGCACGCGCGCTACTTCACGGTGAATGACCTCGCCGCGATGATGTCGATGCAGTACGACAACCAGGGCCTGGCCGCGCTGTGGCCGCTGATCGAAACCGCGGTGATGGCGCCGCAGGAAGAACAGTGGCTGGATCAGGCGCCGGAACCGCTGCTTCGATACGCTGACGGCGAAGTGCGTATGGCGCTGTTCGACCCGGCCGGGTGGTGCACCTTCTACAACCATGGCACCGGCGACTGCGAGCGCCTGAAGGGTATCTACGAGCAGTACCTCATGCGCCAGCGGCAGATGGCGGCGGTGCTGGAAGCGCACGGCCTGCCGGTGCTGTTCGTGCATTGCGAAGCCGGGCAGGCGCCGAGGGACCTGCTGGCCCGTTGACGGTGCGTCGCGCAGACACGACAACGCCGGCGATCGCCGGCGTTGTTGTTACCGCGTAGCGACACGCCATGCGTGTCCCACGGAACTTACGGCGCAGCCTTGATCACCGCACACGCCAGGCGCGCGCCGGCATTGCCGGTCGGCTGGGTCTTGTAGTCGTCCGGGTCGGCATGCACGATCAGGCCACGGCCGATGATGTCGCTGTCGTTGCCTTCGCCGATGTTGACGTTGGTCGACACCGCTGCGTCCACCATTGCATTGCCCTGCGCGTCGGCCTTGATGTTGGGCATGTCGCCGCCGTGGTGCGGGGTGGTGGCCACGTTGCCATGGTCCTCCTTGCTCGGGTTGAAGTGGCCGCCGGCGCTGTCGCCGTTCGGCGCGCTGCAGTCGCCCTTCTCATGGATGTGGAAGCCGTGTTCGCTGTTCGGCTTCAGGCCGCTGACCTGGCCCTTCACGTGGACCTTGCCGTCGACGACGCTGAAGGTCACGTTGCCCTTGACGTCATTGCCCTGGGTCGGGGCCAGCTCCGCCATCGCGCTGTGGTTGGCGTGGGCTTCGCTGGTCATGGCCGGCGGCGCTTCGGTGGTGCGCGCGGTTTCAGCGATCGGCGGGGTGGCGGTAGCGGGATCGGCAGCGGGTGCGTCGGCCGGCTTGTTGCAGGCGGTCAGGCCGATGGCGGCGATGGCGGCGAACAGCGACGTGTGGATCAGGCGCATGTGGATCTCCTTGCGGGTAACAGGGGAAAAAGCGACGTCGGTGGCCAGCGCGTCAGCGCGTGACCCGGATGACGCCGCAGGCGATGCGGGCACCGGCATTGCCGGCGGGCTGGCTGCGGTAATCGTCGGCGTTGGCATGTACCACCAGCGCGCGGCCGACGATGTTGGTAGCTGCACCGCCGCCGAGGGTAACTGCTGGCAGGCGCACATCGACGCTGACGCGGCCCTGCGCGTCGGCGCGGAGGTTGTCCATGTCGCCAACGTGATGTGCCCCAACGCTGTTGCGGCCATGCGGCTGGTTGCCCGGGTTGAAATGCGCGCCGGCACTGCTGGCGTCAACGGCACTGCAGTCGCCGCGCTCATGCACATGGAAGGCGGCGGTCTGCAGCGGCTGCAGGCCCCCGATGGTGCCGGTGATGTGCACACCGCGCGCGTCCGGCACCAGCACCAGGCGGCCGCTGACGATACTGGCCGAGGCCGGCGCCAGGTTGGCTTCGGCCTGCTGGGCCAGGCTCACCACCGGTGCACTGGGCGCCGGCGGCGGCGCCTTCTGCGGCGCGCTGCCACAGGCAGCAAGCACCAGCAGGGTCGGCGTGAGCAGGGCAATGTGGGAACGGCGCATGGGGTACTCCTTGGATCTGCAAACTAGCGTTGAGGTCGTCCACACACCATGAAAGGCGGTGAACGCGCGATTCATCCGCCGCGCCGGCGCCCGGCGCCGAGCTTGCGGGTCAGGGTGTTGCGGCCCATGCCCAGTCGGGCGGCGGCCTCGGCACGGCGGCCATGGGTGATCTGCAGGGCCGCTTCCAGCAGCGCCTGGTCGACCCGTTCACGCACCTGCGCGTGCAGGCCCTCGGCGCCTTCGGCCAGTCGCTGCCGGGCCCATGCCGACAGCAGCGCCTCCCATTGGCCCGGGTCGCCGTGCGCGCGCGTGCGCGGGCCGGGACCGCGGTGCAGCGCACTGTCCACGTCGGCCACGCCAATGGTGTCGGCGGCGGCCAGCGCGGCCATGCGCCAGCACACATTTTCGAGCTCGCGGACGTTGCCCGGCCAGTCGTGCTCGCGCAGCGCCTGCAGCGCCGCGGCGGTGAGCCGCTTCGGTGGCGTATCCAGCTTGCGCGCGGCCGCGGCCAGGAAGGTCTCGGCCAGCTGCGCGATGTCCTCGCGGCGCTCGCGCAGCGGCGGCAGGCGCAGTCGCACCACGTCCAGCCGGTGCAGCAGGTCGGCGCGGAAGCGCCCCTGCGCCACCAGCGTTTCCAGGTCCTGGTGGGTGGCCGCGATGACCCGTACATCAACCCGGATCAGTTCACGCCCGCCCACGCGGAAGAACTCGCCTTCGGCCAGCACACGCAGCAGCCGCGTCTGCAGCGGCAGCGGCATGTCGCCGATTTCATCGAGAAACAGCGTGCCCCCATCGGCCTGCTCGAAGCGCCCCACATGCCGTCGCTGCGCACCCGTAAAGGCGCCGGCCTCGTGGCCGAACAGTTCGCTTTCCAGCAGTTCGGACGGAATGGCGGCGGTGTTGAGCGCCACGAACGGGCCCTGCACGCGCGGCGACTCATGGTGCAGCGCGTGCGCCACCAGTTCCTTGCCGGTGCCGGTTTCGCCGTTGATCAGCACCGACAGCGGCGCCTGCGCCAACCGGCCGATGGCGCGGAACAATGCCCGCATGGCGGGGGTATCACCGACCAGCTGCGGGCGCTGGTCGGGCGTGGCCTCCACCGGATGCGCACTGGGCGCGGCCACGGCGGTATCCGGGGCCGGCAGCACGCGTTGCGCCAGCGCCACGGCATCGTCCAGGTCGAACGGCTTGGACAGGAATTCCTGCGCCCCGCCGCGGAAGGCGCCGGCCGTACTCGCCACGTCGGTATAGGCCGACATCACGATCACCGGCAGCTGGGGGTGGGCAGCCTTCAGCTTGTCCAGCAGCACCAGTCCGTCATCGCCGGGCATGCGCACGTCGGTGAAGAGCAGGTCCGGCGGCGGTTGGCTGGCCAGCATGTCCAGCGCGGCGGCGGCGCCATCGAAGCCCTCCACCGTGTAGCCGGCATCGCGCAGCGCCGTGCACAGCACGAAGCGCACCGCGCGGTCGTCGTCCACCACCCAGACGCGCTGGGTGCCGGTGTGCGTGTCATCCGCCATGCGCGGTGTCCTCCATGGCAGGCGTGCCCTGCCCGATCGGCAGCTGCACGGTGAATACGGTATGGCCAGGGCGCGAGCGATAGGTCAGCGTGCCGCGGTGTTCGCGCGCCACCTGCTGGGCCAGCGCCAGGCCGAGCCCGGTGCCTTCGGCGCGGCCGCTGACCAGCGGCAGGAACAGGTGTTCGGCCAGCGCCTCGGGCACGCCGCGCCCGTCATCGGCAATTTCCAGGCGCAGCGCCATCGGCTGCAGCTGGTCGCCGATGCGAACACCGTGTTCCACCCGGGTGCGCAGGGTGACGGTGCCGGCGCCCGCCTGGATCGCATTGCGCACCAGGTTCCACACGGCCTGGGTGAGGCGGTCGGCATCGCCGTCGAATTCGGGAATGCTGGGGTCATAGTCGCGCTGCAACCGCACCGCCCAGCCGCCTTCGCTTTCCGCCAGGCGCAGTACCCGCTCCAGCGAGGCGTGGATGTTGAGTGGCGCGTGCGGCGCGGCTGGCGCCGGCGACAGCAGCTGTTCCAGCAGACCGTTCAGGCGTTCGATTTCCGAGCCGATCAGCTCGATCAGCTCGCGTTCTTCCGGGTCGCGCTGGCTGCTGCGCCGGGCCAGCAGCTGGGCCGCACCCTTCAGGCCGGCCAGCGGATTGCGCAATTCATGGGCCAGCCCTTTCAGCGCCGCGCTCAGCGCGCTGGGCAGGGCCTGGGTGGGGTCCAGCCCGGGGAACTCGTCCACCGGGTGTGCCTCCAGCAGCCAGCCGTCTTCGTCATGCCGGCTCAGCCATCCCTCGGCGAAGCGCGGGGCCTCCCCGGGAAGGGCCAAGGCCAGCCGGTGCAGGCGCAGGGTGTCGCGCTCGCCGCGCGCCAGGAAGTGCGCCAGCGCCTCGCCCTGTACCTCCAGCGAGGCCAGCGGCTGGCCGAGCAGGCGCCGCACGCTCACCCCCAGCCAGCGTGCGAAGGCCGGGTTGCAGCCGGCGACGCGGCCTTCGGCATCGGCCCAGGCGACCGGGGTGCCAAGGACTTCAAGGGACGGAGACGGTGGTGCGGGGGTCATTGCACCAATGTAGTGCAAATGGAGTGGAGTTGCTCAATCCAGTATGTCCTGCGCGATCACGGAGAAGAACCGCTCCGCATCGGGGTAGTTGGTAGCGGCCTCCACACCGAATGCAGCAGGGAGCCCCTTGGGATTTGAGGAATGCTCGTACACGAATGCCAGTGTACCGCTCGCAAGGAGCGCTATGATCTCCTGCCCAGAGAGATCCTTGACCACTACGACCTCGCCACACGCGGTCCTCATGGCAACGTATGCGGAATAGAGCTGAATTTCCTCGGTTGGGTCGAACGAGACGACCACACGTATTCGCCGCCGACAGACCAGTCTCATCTCCCAATCCGCCCCATCAACATCCAGCAGCGATTCATCCGGTTCCCCACCCGCCGTGGTGCTCTCGTGTACGCCGCGCAGGGAAAAGCTCACTCCGGCATACCGCTCGTACTCCTGCAGCGTGCGAACCGTGCCGAGTCCGAAGGACGTATCGTGCCTACCATCACTATCTGAATCCAGACCCAGCAACGACCTCGCACGCCGCGCCGAACCGAGGACTCTTTCATCCACTGTCCTGGCGGGAGGTGGACTACTCGCCTGATCGTCCGCGTGGTCTTCCCACACCTTTGGCGATCGGTTGCCGTAGTAGTGCCACAACAGCACCCTGTCCGCATGGAACATGTCGTAGCCGTGGGTATACGCCCTTACCGTCATGATCACCTCCTCCGTCGCAAAGTAGTGGCTGGGGTCCTGCGCAACCTCTCTGATGAAAGAGCCCGGCGAGAAAACGAATCCACCACTCATGAACCGGGCACGCCATGGTCGCGATCGTAACGACGCGGGAGCAACTAGCTTGGCCATGAATCGCACGATCCCCAGTGCCGAGAAGTTGGCTACATACATTATCGTCGGTTGCTCCTGACGGCCCGCAGGATAAGTCTCCGGCCAGAACGCAGGTGGGTGACCCGTCAATAGTGGCTTGGTGGAAATCGACATGAGCGACTCCAGCATGCCTATCATCTCCCTGTCCCATGCCTTGACGAACCGGTGATGCGCGTCGATCTGAAGGTTGTATGCCTCGCCTTGGTACCGCTGCTGGGCGACGCTCCGCGCCCAACCTGCCCCTTCTGCGTTCTCGAACGCGATATCAATCAATTCAACAGCGACGCCGCGAAGCTCCAGCGAATGAACCAAATGGCCGTGGATGGCGTCTGTTGATCCCAGTCTGAATCCGCACGCCGTGAATGCTGCAAGGTCTTCATCCGGACCGTGCTGCCAGCACACCACAACACGAATAGCGCCTGGTGCCGACGCGTTCTCGATCAGGTCAATCAACGTCGGGATGAGTTGCGGATCCCTGTAACTTGGAATTTGAACAAAGACACGGCGCTGGACATTCATTTGGAGATTGTGCGGCTGTGACCGTGCGAGATCTGCGACGTCAAGCACACAATTCTCAAGCCCTACGAATATAGGAAAATCACTAGAGAGTAATTCCATCTGCAGCCGCACCATCTCTTTTTACTGGCAGTACCGCCAGGGAATGGGAGAACTGCATGAGCGCACGCGTTTTAAGTACGATTCTGCTAGGCACGGGCATAGCTGTTGCCGCCGCAGACGCTGGTGCGGCGCGCACGATGGTCCACAACGGCTACAAATACTTCTGTAGATCCTGGTGCATGATCCAACCCGGAACCAACCACGTTGTGGACGCTGCCGGGTATCCGGTGAGCCGACGACCGTTCTCGTCCACACCGCCGCCAGATTGCAATCAGGTGGACTGCGAGACCTCTCATTGAATAGGCCACATCGTTCCGCGTTCACAAAGGAAAAGGAATGATCAACTGGCCATCCAAGTGCGCATTGGTCGCGGTGGTGATGCAATGCATCGGCTGCGCGCCCGACGCTACGGGCACGGACAGCCCCGGTCAACGTGCCACACAACGCCGAGCGATCGCTGCGGCTCCTGGGGAGACGTTGGCTCGGCTAAGCGGGTCAGTATCCCTTTCCACTGTTTCGGATCGACCTACGCGGGCTTTTGGCGCAGAGACAGCGTATCCAAAGGATTCATCGCAGCTTGCAACCGAATCCGAATTCATCGATCGAGGTGGCATTTCATCCGAGCACGCTGACCTGATTCTTGAGTCCAGAGAGTTGTTCTCTGACGCACTTCAGAGGATGAGCGAAGACGAGAGGAAGAGCACTGACGCGCAAGATCTCGCCAAGCTCTACAGGAATGCGCTCGAACGTGCTGTGGGAGCACAAGGCATAGTCCAGAATCTTGCCTGCGGCATGAGCCTCTGCATGGGCTCGGTGTCTTCCCAGTCACGGGCGGATCGCGACGCGTGGGCTGAGCGACTGCACGAGGATGCTGACGCTGCAAGACATGTGACCTTCGATGTATTTGAAGTCAATGGTGACCGAATTCAGAATCGGTTCCTGTTCTCAGCCGACCCCTCCATTAACGCGATTGTTCTTCCACCCAGGCGTGACAAATAGTTGATGGATGAACATAGAGCCCGCTGCTGCATGTACCACCCGAATTCATACCCCGTCTCGCAATCAAGGTTCTTCAAATGATCAAGTGTCTAGTCCGTAGCACTGCTGTCGCAGTTGCTCTGCAGTGTATTGGCTGTTCAGCAGACACAGTAAGTACTGATCTGGACACCACGCGCGTGGCGACAGAAGTTCGGAAGGACGTAACACAGGAACGATCTGCGACCCATACCGGCACTGATCCAATCGCAGGACCGAAAAATCGTCGAATCCCGGCTTCCGACCAGGGAACGGAAAATCCTGCAGCGTCTCCTTTTCTCAACACGGAGTCGGAGTTGATTGTTCAGAATTCTATCTCAGTCGATCTGTCTCACGAAGTATTGGAAGACAATGCACTGTTCTCGAGCGCAGTGGAGAGGATGCGGGGCGAGGAGAGCCTAAACGTTGAAGCGCAGCAGCTCGCCAGCCATCATAGAGAGGTGTTGGAGCGCGCAGTTGGTGAGCTTGGCGTAGTGGAGGAACTGACCTGCGGTCTAAGCCTTTGCATTGGCGCGGTTACATCCCTTTCTCAGGCAGACCATGAAGCCTGGAGTCGTCGCCTGGTCACGGATCCTGCCGCTCGGAGATACGGTGCAGTCCACAGCTATGAACCGGTCGGGGATCAGTTGCAGCAGAGGTTCGTGTTCTCGACAGATCCGGCTGTCGCGGCTCTCTTCACCAGTCGATAGGCGCGGGCGTTCGATCATGACAGGCCCTGTCCTTGTGGCCGGTGGGGCGGGCTACATTGGCAGCCACGTCGCCCATCGGCTACTGGTTGCAGGCCGCGACGTGGTGGTACTTGATGATTTGAGCACGCGGACTCATCGTCAGACGGCCGATCCCCGGCACTACGTGGGTGACCTCTTCGATACGGCACTGGTAGGCAGCATCATCGCCGAACATGGGGTTGACACAATCATCCACGCAGCGGCAAGCCATCATCCCATCCAGCGAATGTCTTCCACTGCAGCAGCGCTCGCATGCTTCGTGAAGGCTGGCGTTTCGAAGTTTGTATTTACATCGTCGTGCGCGGTGTACGGCTCATCCCGGCTTGGGGACAGCGTGGATGAAACGTGTGCGCCTAAACCTCAAAGCACCTATGGTCTCGAAAAACTTGCGCTGGAGCAGCTGCTGTTGAGCCTTTCACGGACAGCCGGATTAAGATGTGTCCTGATGAGGTGCTTCAATGTGGCCGGCGCGTACCGTGGTGGCCGCTTCTCCGGCTCGGCGGGAGATCCGACCCGTTTAATCAATATGGCGTGTCAGGTAGCCGTCGGCAGAAGAACTTACGTTCCTGTGTATGGCTCTAGCTTTGCCACCCGGGACGGAACGTGTGTCAGGGACTACGTACATGTAGATGACGTCGCGAGAGCTTACGTCAATGCGGTTTCCTATCTTGACGCGGGAGGTCGCTCAGAGGTACTCAACTGCGGTAGCGGACATGGCCACTCGGTTCGTGAGGTTCTGCGCGTTGTCGGGGACGAATCCGGGGTGCTGGTACAAGCGCGATTTTTTCCCAGCCGGCTTGAGGATATGCCCTTCATGGTGTCGAGCAACCGGAGGATTCGGGAGACTCTTGGCTGGTTTCCAAGCGAGGACACATTCCTTACCATCGTCAGCAGTGCTCTCGAATGCGAGCGCGCTGATTAGGTGGTTACCGCAGCGCCCTACGTGCCGGACACTCGTCCGGGTTGAACAACCCGTACGTGCGCATGATCTCCAGATTGGTCTGCGCACGGCGGTTTCCCTGCGCCGCCGCCTCGCAGTACCAGGCGATCGCCTTGTCGCCATCCTTGGGCACGCCGACGCCGGCGTCGTACAAGGCTGCCAGCCAGGTCTGCGCCGGCGCGTAGCCGGACGTTGCCGCCTTGCGGTACCACTCGAATGCCTGCACATCGTCCTTCTGCACACCGATGCCGAGGCGATGGATGTCACCCAGCCGACTCAGGGCCGCGCTGTCGCCGCCCTCGGCCGCTGCTGCCAGATCGGCCAGTGGACCGTATGCGCCAGGGCTGTCCACCTCGGAACACCAGCCCTTGTTGTCGCCTCCGGACAGGCACAACGCCATGCGCGACTGCCTGACCCCCAGTTGCGCGCCGTCCTGAACCGCCGCCTTGGCGTACCAGCGCACGGCCTCGTCCTTGTCCTTGGCCAGTCCGGCGCCACCGCGCTCATACAGACTGGCCAGGTTGTGCTGCCCGGCGGGCGATCCCTGATCGGCCGACTTTCGGGTCCACAGCAGGGCCTGCGCATTGTCCGCTGGCACGCCCAGCGCCTGCAGATACATCATTCCCAGATCGGCCTGCGCCACGGCACTGCCCTGCTCGGCCGCCTTGCGCACCCAGATGACGGCTTGGGCGGGATCCTTGGGCACGCCGATGCCGCGCAGGTACAGCGCACCCAACTCCGATTGCGCAGGCGCGTAGCCCTGGTCCGCCGCCTTGCGATACCAGCCGGCGGCCTTGGCCTCATCCCTGCGCACACCCGCGCCGCTCAGATACCTGTCGCCCAGGTCCTTTTCCGCTTTCGCGCTGCCTGCCTTTGCTTCTGCCTTCAGCACGTCCAGCGACGTCGCCGCGTCATCGGCCACCGCGGGGGCGCTGCATGCGGCTACCGCCATTCCGAGACAGAGCATCACGCGACCCAGTCGAATCGACCCTTCCATGGACTTCTTCATTCTCCACCTGCTCCAATCAGTGCGCCACGCCTGGATCGACCAGGCTCCAAGACCCTGCATGCACGGCAATCGTGCCCAGCGGCAGCCGCGCCAGCGTCGGCGAGGATACCACCTTGATTTCGGCCGCCTGCGGGCGCGCTTGAGGCCATCGGCGAAGCGATGCGCCCTATACTTCACGATCATCGCGACGGAGGTGGAGCGTGGGTAAGGGAATACTTCGGTGGGGCGTCCTGGCCTTGTTCTGCGTGGCAGGAATTGCACAGGCCAGCGAGCCGGACCGACGCATCGCACTCACCATCGACGACCTGCCCTGGCAGCGGCTCGGCGAACGCGCCGAGGCGGACCTGCACGGCCAGCATGCACGCCTGATCGGTGCCCTCAAGCAGACCGGCGTACCCATCGTGGCCTTCGTCAACGAAGGCAAGCTGGAGGTCGACGGCCAGGTGCAGCCGGATCGGGTGCAGATGCTTCGCGACTGGCGTGACGCCGGCTTCGCGCTGGGCAACCACACCTTCAGCCATGTCTCCATGCATGCGGTGCCGTTGGACGCCTACGAGCAGGACATCCTGCGCGGCGAAGTCATCCTGCGCCCGTTGCTCGCCGAGACCGGGCAGACCCTGCGCTGGTTCCGGCACCCCTACCTGCAGGCGGGAAGGTCGCCGGAAGCACGTGCCGAACTGGCGACATTCCTGCAGCAGCACGACTACCGCATCGCACCGGTGACCGTGGACAACGCGGAATGGATCTGGGCGTTCGCGTACGACCAGGTGCGCGATACCGAAACCGACCCCACCGAACGTGAGGCGCGCCTGCGCCAGCTGCGCCGCGGCTACATCCCCTACATGCTCAACAAGCTGGACTACTACGAGCAGCGCTCGCAGCAGTTGCTCGGCAGGCTGCCGGCGCAGGTGTGGTTGATCCATGCCAACGCGCTGAATGCAGACAGCGTGGAGGAACTGGTAGCGGCGACCCGGCGCCGGGGGTATCGATTCATCACGCTTGAAAACGCGATGGAAGACCCGGCCTACCTGCGCGCCGAAGGCTACAACGGCGGGGCAGGCATCAGCTGGATCCAGCGCTGGGCCATGGCCGAGAAGATGCCCAAGACGTTCTACCAGGGCGAGCCGGTCGTGCCTGCGTGGGTGATGAAGCTGGCGGGCCAGGACTCCGAGTAAGCACGCTAATCGACGAACACGCGCGACCAGTCCTCGCGCACGCTCACCAGCGGCCACCCGTGTTCGGCGGCCATCGCCACTGCCTTCTGGGCGCCGGAGGTGTAGGCGATATCGCGCTGGTCATCGTCATGGGTAACCAGCAGTGCCAGGGACGCGCGCTTGCCCTGGGTGGCGAACTGCAGCATCTGGATGTCGCCGTTGGAGTTGCCGGCGGCAAAGATCGGGCGCGCGCCGATGCGGCTCCATATCCGCACCACTTTGGTCGGGCCGTCGTCGAACACCTCCAGTTTGGAGGTGTGGACCAGCGTGCCGATGCCGTCTTCTTCGCGGTACTGAAGCGCGACGCTGGTACCCACCACGCGCTCGGGCGGAACGCCGTACAACTCCTGGGTGATCGGCCGCATGAAATCGCGCCCGCCGCCGGACACGATGTAGTTGGTGAACTGGTTGGCTTCCAGGTAATGCAACAGCTCCCGCATGGGCGCGTAGGCCGTCTTGAGGTAGGGGCGTTTCAGCACCGGATTGTGCGCGCTGCGCAGGAACTGTTCGGCCTTGCCGGCGAAATCCTCCACTTCGTCCTCGGCATAGGCCGAAAGCAGGCCGGCGCCCATTTCCTTGAGCATGGTGTCATCGCCTTCATAATGCTTGGTGATGACGTTTCCCAGCCACGCCTGGTCCTTTTCATGCACCGCCTTCCAAGGCTGCCGGTCGCGCAGCGACGGGTCTGCCTGGGCCTGTTCGGCGATGCGGCGCAGCAGGAAGTCGGCCTGGATCGGCATGGGTTTCTCGCACCACAGGCAGCCGTCGTTGTCGAACACGGCAATCCGTGCGGCCGGCGGCACGTAGTCGGGGCCGTCCTCCAGGGTGACCCGTGCGACGAAGGCGATGATGGCCTGGCGCGTGGCGCCGGCGTTCCAGCTTCTGAGCAGTCCTTCGTGCATGGATATGACTCGACGGGGCTTGAAGCTGGAATGCTAGCCTTCGCGCGCGGCGGCTACCTGCGCAGAATCACTGCGTGGGGCGCAGTAGTTTTACTGGGTGCGGCGCCTCAACGCCATGATCGCTTCCGGCAGCTCCACCCGCATCTGTTCGCGCAGCGCTTCAGCCACGCCGTGGTAGCGCCGGCGCTGGAAGAGGTAGCAGCCGACAAACAGACCCAGCATCATCAGCATCGGCCAGGCGGCCGTGACTACCAGGGGCATCGCCACGCACAGCGCGCCAATGGCCAGCGTCATCCAGTTGCAGATGCCTTCCACGCGGACCTGGTTGCGCTTGGCATCCACCACTACCAGACCACGCATCACCGGGTAATAGCGCCCGGTGACGTTCATGCCGAAGCTCTCGCGGAAGGCCATGCGGCCGTCGGGAAGCGCGCGGAAGACCAGCGGCAGCCACTTCTGGGTGGCGACATCGCGCTCCAGGCAGTTCAGCACCAGCCTCTCGCGCATGGCGGCGTTGGCGGGAATGCGCTCGTTGAACAGGCGGATGCCGGTGACGAAATAAAGCGGATTCCAGGTCAGCGCCAGGATGATCTCCAGCACCATCACGCCGACCACCACGTAGAAGATCGCCATGGGTGGGTCCTCAGCCGCCGGGAGGGTTGCTGGGCAGGGCCGCACCCTTGGGCCACAGCAGCCACAGGTTGCCCTTCTGCTTCATGTCCCCCGCCAGCTTGCCGGCGGCGTCGCCGGTGCCCCAGTACAGGTCAGCCCGCACTTCGCCGGCAATGGCGCCGCCGGTATCCTGCGCGGCCACCGGGCGTACCACCGGGCTGCCGTCCGGGCGCGTGGTGGACAGCCACAGCAGGCTGCCCAGCGGCACCACGGTGCGGTCCACCGCCACGCTGTAGCCGGCGGTGAGTGGCACGTTCAACGAACCGCGCGGGCCTTCGTTGCCGTCCGGACCTTTGCTGAAGAACACGTAGCTGGGGTTGCTGGCCAGCAGCTCGGGAATGCGGGCCGGGTGCGCGTTGGCCCAGCTGCGGATGGCGTCCATGGTGACGTCTTCCTTCTTCAGCTCACCCTGCTCCACCAGCCAGCGGCCGATCGGGCGGTAGGGGTGGCCGTTCTGGTCGGCGTAGGCGATACGCAGCTGGCGGCCGTCGTCCAGCCGGATGCGGCCCGAGCCCTGGATCTGCAGGAACTGCAGGTCCATCGGGTGGGTCAGCCAGGCCAGCACCGGTGCGTTGACGCCCTTGGCGCTGATCGTCGCGGCGTCGTCGTACGGGCGAAGCACGCGCCCTTCCACGCGGCCGCGCAGACGCTTGCCCTTGAGTTCGGGGTACAGGCTATCGAGCTGCACGCTGACCATGTCGGTCGGCACGCCGTAGACCGGCACGGTGGCCTTGGCGGTGCGGGTCAGGCTGCCGGGGTAGACCGGCTCGTAGTAGCCGGTGATGAGGCCATCGGCACGGTGGCCTCCGGCGCGCAGGGCGTACACCTGCAGCGTGTCCTGCAGGAACTGGCGGATGGCAGTGGGGGTAGTTGCCACACCCGCCGCCGCCGCGCAGGGCGCTGCCCACACCGCATCGCTCTTCAGGCGCGGGCAGGCGCTGCGCCAGGCAGCGAAGCCCGCCTGCAGGTCGCTGTCGCTGACGGCAGGAAGTGCGGCCCAGTCGGACTTCGCGTAGGTGGGGGTGACGCGGGCGGCCGGGGCGTCGGGCTTCGGCGGGCTGACGCTGCACGCGGTCAGGAGGGAAAGGCCCAGGAGGGCGAGCGCAGAGTGTCGGGTCATGTCACCGGGTCTGTTGCAGCAGCGAATACAGGATGCGGGCGTCTTCGGCATCGAGCGTGGGCGGCAGGTCGTCGCGCCCGCGGAAGCGGCGGTGGAAGGCGCCCGCGGCAGCGGCGCGGTCGTCCAGCGCGTACCCGAACGCCTGCAGGCCCAGCCAGGGGTCGAAGCCTTCCGGCGCGGGTCCGTCGCTGGCACGCGGCCACAGGCCGAAGCCTGCCTCGGCCAGTTGCTGCCACGGGAAATAGCGGCTGGGATCCTGCTTGCGCGACGGGGCCAGGTCGGCGTGCGCGATGACCTGGCTGCGCGGGATATCCAGTCGGGTACACAGGTCGCCCAGCAGCCGGATCAGCGCGGTAATCTGCGCCGGGGCGAACGGAGTGCTGCCGTTGTTGTCGATCTCGATGCCGATCGACGCCGAATTGAGGTCGGTAATGGTGCCCCAACGGCCGCCACCGGCGTGCCACGCGCGGCGGTTGTCGGCCACCAGCTGGTAGATATGACCCTCCGCGCCCACCAGGTAGTGCGAACTGACCCGCCCACCGCTATTGGCGGTGCGCAGGGTCTGAAGGCTCTGCTGCACGCTGTCCTGGTCGGTGTGGTGCAGCACGATGATGACCGGGCTGCGCATGTTGTGGTTTGGCGACGGCACCCAGGTGGCCAGCGGGCTGCGTACGTCGGTGCTGGCGCACCCGGCGAGCAGGGCGGTGGCGAACAGCACGAGCGGGAGTCGGAATCGGCGCATGGCCTGATTGTGCGTCATTCGGCGCCGCCATGCGTAGAGCCACGCCCTGCGTGGCTGCCAGTGATCAAGCAACCGCTGAGCTGCAGAGGCATCGCAATCACGCAAGGCCCAGGTTTACCAGCGCTCGCGGGGTATGGCGCGATCAATGAGCGAGACCATTCCCGTGTAGAGCAGACCACTCATGAGCCCGATGATCGAGAAGACGACGATCCTTCTGGGTGCCCAGGTCATCCAGAACGTCCGGCTGGACCAGATGGCGTCCCACGCGCCACCGGCAAATGCGCCCTCCATCAGGAGCCAGCCCAATACGGCGCCGACAGCGCCAAAAATCACGTGTCGAAACCGACACCGCTCGAACATCCCATCGATCAGGCACACCAGCGGGCATCCCACGATCAAACCGATCACGGCGCCTACGATGAGGAAGAATGGCAACACCTCCAAGGCGTCATCCAGCGCGATGTTCGCGGCATACAGCCACGGTGCCAGAAAGACGACGCTTCCGGCGACCGCCGTACTGACGGGTACCGCAATCATTCTTGCGGCCCAGTTCCAGGTGCTCATTGACAGACCTTACCTTCCTTCAGCGGGTGGTTCATGGCCAGGTTCTGAACGCTTGATGGACGCTCCGCTTGCCAGCAGGCGGTCAGGCGCCACGCCTATAGCATGAATTCCTTCTTCAGAATCTCAACCCCGTCAACCAGGATGGTGCACCGTTTGGCGTTGGCGGCAGGCATCAGCTTGCCGAGCAACGGACCGAGCGAGGTGGAGAAGGTCTTGTTGCAGGTCGCGTCCTTCTCAAACGGCAAGGCATGGCCATCCGCGTCCGCTGCGATATGGCAATCAGACACCAGACTCTCAGGCAGGCCCGCGATGGGTGCGTTCTTCATCGTGGCCATGTCCAGGATGGACACGATCTCGTTGCAACCGCCACTCAGCAGCCTACGCTCATATCGGCCATCGAAAACCACATCCGTGTAGTCTGTACCGCTGAACACGGCCTTCCCGTTGATGCTCGCGGTCACCTTGTTGGGTTTGAACATCCCTGCAGAAGCGATGCACACCTCAGCCGTAGTGGGTGAGCCCTCCAGTTCCTTTGTTTCCGACTGACATTCGGCAAACGCCACCGAAGTGCCCGCCATGGAGAGGAGCATGATTGCGGCTGAGGTGTACATTCCATGTTTCATCGTGGATCCGTCATTGGTGAAGTTGCGGTGCGGGAGCTTTGGCATGGTCGGACATGTACACACGTGCGGAGCGTCGCTGGCACCGGTCACCACCGGTATCCATAAGCCCAAACGGCATTGCCTACTGCCAGCGCCAGGAACAGGAAGCCCCCAGACAACGCGGCGCCCGGCGACCGAAGAACTTCGATGCGTTCAACCAGACGCTTCTGTGCCTCACTCAGGGAGTCGCGCTTCAATCCAGCCCAAAGCATGAACATGTAGGCCGATAACACCGCAAATACGATTGAATGCAACCACGCAGGAAGAACCGTTCCATTCATTACTACAAAACTCCAAGATGGAAAATTGGCGCGCTCGCGATTTCGGGCACATTGATCATTGAGCGGCCTGTGGGCGCGGAACTTTAGACGAGCGCTAGCGCCTTTCGCTGCAAATCCGATCCCGGAGCCTGCGCCACGATCCGGAAAACCCAGGGGCAAGTCTCCTCCACGGACGTATCGCGTAGTTCCAGATTCAGCTAAAGGCTTGAATTCTTGAAGGCCTCTTTCGCTAGACCAATAATCTCCGCGAGCTCTTTCATATCGATCAACGCCTCGGATACATCCAACAAGCGCTTACCACCAGCAAAGGGGTCCAGCACGATCTCCGCTGCGAGCGCCCTAACCTGATGACCAAGCTTCCTCGACGGTTGGAGATGATCAGGCGTTGGGAACTAAGAACTTATGAAAGACATGTTGTATAGGAATAGGGCAACGACAACGATCGCCAGGAAGACCTCCAAGAGCCTAGTCCATTTCCAGTGGCGCAAACGAGCGACGAGAACGCAGAGAAGGACTGGAAGAGACAGAAATGACACGACGACGGCAAGCCGGACCCAGTCGCCGCAAGGTCCCAAAAGAAGTTGAGGCATCAATCTCGAGCCCCTATTCCAATGGGAATAGGCAGAAAGTAGCTCGACCAGCGCACAGAGCGCCCACAGGCAAAAGTACGCAAGGTGAATCAGGTTGTACTTCGCTCCTGCCATGATCACGCTCCTGACTCATGCAATCCATTCACCACGATCTAGACACAATTTTACTTCAGTCAATGATTGCAGGCGCCTGCACAGCCGGGGTCTCATGAGTCTTCACAACATCCCCTGATCAGCGGTGGTGCCGTCCGCGGCACCAACTTGCCACCCGCCACGCCAGTCTCGAAATACTTACTGTCACTCGACCACCCCTTCTACCTGTCCTTGGCCGCTGTCAGCTTTCGTAGCAAGCTGGGCCAGATGAAAGAGTAAAGGATGCCCGCGAGCAGACCTATGGTGGCAAACGCTGTAAGTCGCCTGGGCGCCCGTTCAATCCAGAAGGTGCTGCTTGCCCAGATGTTGTTCCAAGCGTCACGCGCCGCCCAGTACGCCGCGCAGTTGGCGGCGAGGAAAGATAACATCAGCAACGGACTCTAAACCCGCCCGCTACTGAAGTCGGGGGGACGTCGGCACTACCGAGGCTTTCTGTTCCACCGTGATCGCAACCCGTTCAGTTCTACGGACAAATCACCACTCTGAAACAATTCCTGGAACAAGCTCAACGCGTGAGAGATGTTTGAGCTAACGGTCCTCGCGTCCCACTCATCATCGCCGAACCTTTCTGTGCCGCTGAACGGCCGGTCTTCCGGCTCCCACCATTCGAGCAAGTCCAGCTTAGGATCGGCTGATCGTGTCAATGCGACAAGTCTGTACTTCCCACCAATCGAGTTCATCGTAAGTTGCTTTACCAATCCGGCGCCTGGTGTGAGGACACGCAGGTCTACGAATCCGCCCTTTTCGAATGTCAGGTGCAATGCCGATTCGATGCGACTCCACACTGGCCTCTCGGTCACCGTAGCACCGTTACCCGCAGATCTGTCGTAGGCGCACAGCTGTACGACAAACCCAGAATCAACCACGTTAGTTGTCATTCGACCCAACCCCTTCCTCGAATCCACAGGAATAGGCGACCGCGCACCGTATCAACAATCTGGAGGCTATTCAATCCAGAGCGTTCTGCCGCCGTCGACAGGTTGCTTTGGCAACAGGAACAGACTGCCTCGCCTCGAACGACTATGCTCATGTTCTGCCCCCGCGTCAGCCCTACATAGAAAGCCTGCTGGATCAGCCCGATCTCCGCATGTGCATTTGCCATCGTGGAGTTTGGATCACCGGGCGGAACAGTATCTGAAATTAGGGTTCGCTTACTTCCGTCGGCCAGCTCTGACGGCCTGGCTGTCTGATTTGTGTCAAATAGCGTTCGCCCTCCTATCGTGCTCTGTCGGTGCCGCGTGCGCTGCCGTTGAACACGGATTTGCCGGCGTTGAAATAGAACAGGTCGCTGATCCCGGCCAGGTTGTCCAGCGATACCGTGGCACCGGCCTGCAGCTTGCCGGTGGAGGTGCTGCCGGCGTCGTCCAGGGTCAGGTTGAGGCGCACGGGCGCGCGCTGGCTCCAGCTGATGACCAGGTGCTCTCACCGGGCCGGGCCTGCTCGCCTTCCTGCGGCGGTGCGATCTGGATGTCCACCGTTGCGGTCGGCACGCGCTGCAGGTTTTCCAGCGCCTTTTCGATGTCGCGCAGGTTGAGCAGGTCGCCGGGGCCGACCGCCAGTGCGTTCCACAGCGCCGGGGTGCGTCCTTCGCCGGTGGCAAGGCGGACCGCGTGGATGCGGCCGGGCACCACCGTGAGCGTGAGCGTGCCGGTCTTCAGGTCCTGCGGTGCGGCAAGGATGCGGGTGGTGACGAAGCCGCGGGCGATGATCGCGTTCTGCACCCGCTTCATCACGATGTCCACGCCACCGGTGCCGAGGCAGCGCCCGGTGGCGCGGTCGTTGCGCGGATCGGCGGCATTCAGCGCCCAGCCGAAGCGTTCGGCCAGTTCACCGTCGAGCACGATGTGGTTGATGGTGAAACAGGGCGATTCGTCGACCGGCAGGCGACCGACGGCTTCTTCCGGGGCTGCCTGCAGGCGCACGTCAGGCGTGGTTTCCTGCTGCTCGCGCAGCACACGCTCACGCTCCTGCTGGCGCAGCAGTTCCTGGTCTGACGGCCCCGCCACCTGTGCACCGGCGGCAGCCGGCAGGCAGGCGATTGCCACGGCCAACTGCCAGCGCAGCGCACGGCTGCGTTCGATACGTCCCTGATCCACGTTCACGCGCTTCCCTGGCAGAAGATTCTGAAGCCTCCGATCCTGAAACGGCCGGCGGGCGGCGAACTTTAAAGCAATCCTGCGATCCGAAACAGCTCTGGATCCTCCCTTTCATTTGTAGGAAAACTACGCATCGCGCGTGAAAGTGAGACATCGCCCGGGCGGTGCGCGGGCATAAAAAAACCGGCGGTCCGAAGACCGCCGGTCGCAACGTCAATGATTAACGCGCGTTACCGCAATGGTGTAGCCCCGAAGAAACTGTGAAGTCGATCAGACCTCGTAGGCGGACTCGCCGTGCGAGGTGACATCCAGGCCGGTGCGCTCGGCTTCCTCGGCGACGCGCAGGCCGAAGACCATGCGTACCACCAGCAGGATCGCCACGGTGACGACCGCGCACCAGACGATGGTGAAGCCTACGCTGACCAGCTGCACCCATACCTGGTGGCCGATGTCGAGGTCGGCCTTGGTGCCGCCCAGCGACTGCGCGCTGAACACACCGGTGAGCAGCGCGCCGACAATGCCGCCCACGCCGTGCACGCCGAACACGTCGGCGGTGTCATCCACCTTGAGCAGGCGCTTGAGGCCGGTGACGCCCCACACGCAGACCACGCCGGTGACCAGGCCGATCACGATCGCGCCCAGCGGACCCACGGTGCCGCACGCCGGGGTGATGCCGACCAGGCCGGCGACCGCGCCGGACGCCGCGCCCAGCGCGGACGGCTTGCCCTTGCTGACTGCTTCGACCAGGGTCCAGCCCAGCACCGCAGCGGCGGTGGCGAGGATGGTGTTGATGAAGGCCAGCGATGCCACGGTGTCGGCAGCAGCAGCCGAACCGGCGTTGAAGCCGAACCAGCCCACCCACAGCAGCATCGCGCCGATGTAGGTGAACGGCACGTTGTGCGGCTTCAGGGCGGTCTGGCCGTAGCCGATGCGCTTGCCGACGAAGTACGCGGCGACCAGGCCGGCCACGCCCGCGTTGATGTGCACCACGGTGCCACCGGCGAAGTCGATCGCGCCCATCGCACCCAGGTAACCGCCGCCCCACACGATGTGGGCCATCGGGATGTAGCTCAGGGTGAACCACAGCGCCGAGAACAGCAGCACGGCCTTGAACTTGATGCGCTCGGCGAACGCACCGACGATCAGCGCGGTGGTGATACCGGCGAAAGTGGACTGGAACGCTACGAACAGGTAGTCCGGCAGGCCCTTGATCGGCGTGTTACCTACCGAATCGGGCGCAAAGCCCTTGAGGAAGGCGAACTGGGTGAACGAACCGAAGAACTGGTTGCCTTCGCTGAACACCGCGCTGTAGCCGTAGGCCACCCACAGGATCAGCACCAGCGAGAACACCACCAGGATCTGGCTGAGCACCGAGAGCACGTTCTTGGACCGCACCAGGCCGCCGTAGAACAGGGCCAGCCCGGGCACCACCATCAGCAGCACCAGCAGGGTGGAGGTGAGCATCCAGGCGACATCGCCGTGGTCGAAGGTGGGCGCCGCGGCAGCCTCCGCGGCGGCGGCCGGTGCCGTGGTTTCCGGGCCGGGCAGCGGTTCGACGGCAACGGTTTCCGACGGTGCCGGGCTGACCTGGGCCTGGGCATGTGCGGTGCCGGAGAAGGCACCCACGGCCAGCGCGCTGAACAGCATCAACAGGCACACCGCGTG
Organism: Stenotrophomonas sp. NPDC077420; assembly: GCF_044543385.1. Classification (NCBI taxonomy): domain Bacteria; kingdom Pseudomonadati; phylum Pseudomonadota; class Gammaproteobacteria; order Lysobacterales; family Lysobacteraceae; genus Stenotrophomonas; species Stenotrophomonas sp. NPDC077420. The sequence continues at coordinate 43,866 of NZ_JBITVZ010000012.1, read as the reverse complement.
GAACCGGGCCTGCCACCCGGTGAACAAGGAAGTCTTCATTGTGGGCTCCGAGTGGGGTTAGAGCGCGTCCGCGCCGATTTCGCCGGTGCGGATGCGGATGACCTGTTCGACGGCGGTGACGAAGATCTTGCCGTCGCCGATCTTGCCGGTGCCGGCGGCGGTCTGGATCGCTTCAACCACGGCGTCCAGGCGTTCGTCGGTGACCACGGTTTCGATCTTGATCTTGGGCAGGAAATCGACGACGTACTCGGCGCCGCGATACAGCTCGGTGTGGCCCTTCTGGCGCCCGAAGCCTTTCACTTCGGTCACGGTGATGCCCGACACGCCCGCGTCTGAGAGGGCCTCGCGGACCTCGTCGAGCTTGAACGGTCGGATGATGGCGGAGATCAATTTCATGCGCATGTCCCGATGGTGGATGGAACCGGCCCGAAGACGCAGGCCGATGTCAGGTCAACCGGCGGCCACTTGCACATGGCCGCCGGTCGTTGCGCCGGACGTTGCATGGACCGCGATGACGCGGGAGGGAGGTGTGGCCCATGCTGCGCGTCCGGTCTCTCTTTTCCCCTGGTTTTGTCGCGAAGAGCAGCCGACTGACAGTCGGCTCTACCGGGTGGTACGTGCGATTTCCGCGTGGTACGTGCGGATTGGCGCGTGGTACGTGCGATTTCCGCGTGGTACGTGCGGATTGCCGCGTGGTGCGTGCGGATTGCCCGTGGTGCGTGGTGCCGCGTCGTGGCTCCCCAGCCGTGGCGCGTTGGTGCAGAAGCGGTGGCGATGCAGAAGGTGGGAGGGAAGTCCTTCGGCATCGCCACCTGTTGCTCAGACCGCGTAGTACATCTGGTACTCGAGCGGATGGGTGGCGGCACGGAAGCGGGTCACTTCCTGCATCTTCAGCGCGATGTAGCCGTCGATGAAGTCGTCGGTCATCACGCCGCCGGCCTTGAGGAACTCACGGTCCTTGTCCAGCGCTTCCAGGGCCTGGTCGAGGCTGGAGCAGACCTGCGGGATCAGCTTCTCTTCTTCCGGCGGCAGGTCGTACAGGTCCTTGTCGCTCGGTGCGCCCGGGTCGATCTGGTTCTTGATGCCGTCCAGGCCGGCCATCATCAGCACGGTGAAGGTCAGGTAGCCGGACTGGATCGGATCGGGGAAGCGCATTTCGATGCGGCGCGCCTTCGGGTTGGACACCCACGGAATGCGGCACGAGGCGGAGCGGTTGCGGGCCGAGTAGGCCAGCATGACCGGGGCTTCGAAGCCCGGCACCAGGCGCTTGTAGCTGTTGGTACCGGAGTTGGCGAAGGCGTTGATGGCCTTGGCGTGCTTGAAGATGCCGCCGATGTACCACAGCGCCAGCTGGCTCAGGCCGCCGTAGCCGTCGCCGGAGAACAGATTGGTGCCGCCCTTGGACAGCGACTGGTGCACGTGCATGCCGCTGCCGTTGTCACCGACGATCGGCTTGGGCATGAAGGTGGCGGTCTTGCCGTTGCGGTGGGCCACGTTCTTGATGACGTGCTTCATGCGCAGCAGTTCGTCGGCCTTCTGCACCAGGGTGCTGAACTTGGTGCCGATCTCGCACTGGCCGGCGGTGGCCACTTCGTGGTGCTGCACTTCCACTTCGATGCCGACCTGTTCCAGGGTCTTGCACATTTCAGCGCGCAGGTCGTGCAGCGAGTCGGTCGGCGGAACCGGGAAGTAGCCGCCCTTCACTGCCGGACGGTAGCCGCTGTTGGCGCCGTCGTACTTGTCGCCGGTGCTCCAGGCCGCTTCTTCGGATTCAATCTTGAAGAAGGTGTTGCCCATGTCGTTGGCAAAACGGACCGAGTCGAAGATGAAGAACTCCGGTTCCGGGCCGAAGAAGGCCTGCTCGGCGATGCCGGAGGACTTCAGGTAGGCTTCGGCGCGCTTGGCGATGCCGCGCGGGCAGCGGCCATACGGCTGCATGGTGGCCGGGTCGAGGATGTCGCAGGTGATCACCAGGGTCGGGTGCTGGTAGAACGGGTCGACGTAGGCGCTGGACGGGTCGGGCAGCAGGACCATGTCCGATTCGGCAATGCCCTTCCAGCCGGCGATGGAGCTGCCGTCGAACATCTTGCCTTCTTCAAACAGCGACGGTTCCACGATGCTGGCCGGGAACGTGACGTGCTGTTCCACACCACGCATGTCGACAAAACGCAGGTCGACGAACTCGATCTGGTTGTCCTTGATCAGCTTCTCAACATTTTCCACGGACATCGATGAAACCTCGGATGGGTAATTGCCTATGTGTATGCAGCAATCCCCGTGCCAACTTTTCCAGGCAGCCAAGTGGTTGATTTCACACGGCGTGCACCAGACCGGACGCTGAACCGGGCGCACCATATCGGTGCAATCGCCGCACCACGCACACATTTGGTGCGGCGGGTGATGTTTTATGATCACTGCCGCTGCGGGTGCGGCCCGGTTCCAGTCACGGACCGGGCAGCGCCCGGTTACCCACCCCTGCCGGGCGGCGCCCGGCGCTACCGAGTGTTTCGATGTCCGACCTGCTCTCCGCCCTGTTGTTGGGCATTCTTGAAGGCCTTACCGAATTCCTGCCGATTTCCAGCACGGGCCACCTGCTGATCGCCCAGCACTGGCTGGGTGCCCGCTCGGACTTCTTCAACATCGTGATCCAGGCCGGTGCGATCCTCGCGATCACCCTGGTGTTCCGCCAGCGCCTGTGGGCCCTGGCCACCGGCCTGCACGACCGCGCCAACCGCGATTACGTGCTGAAGCTGGGCACCGCGTTCCTGGTCACCGCCATCGTCGGCCTGCCCGTTCGCCTGGCCGGCTGGGAACTGCCGGAGACGGTGACGCCGGTGGCGTGGGCGCTGATCATCGGCGGCATCTGGATGATCCTGGTGGAAGCGCGCACCGCGCGCCTGCCCGACCGCGACGAGGTGACCTGGAAGGTGGCGGTGCTGGTCGGCCTGGCCCAGGTGGTGGCCGGAGTGTTCCCGGGCACCTCACGCTCGGCCGCGGCGATCTTCATCGCCATGCTGTTCGGCCTGAGCCGGCGCGCGGCCGCCACGGAATTCGTGTTCCTGGTGGGCATTCCCACCATGTTCGCCGCCAGTGGCTACGCGTTCCTGGAACTGGCCAAGGAAGGCAGGCTGGCCAGCGAGAACTGGACCGATGTCGGCGTGGCGTTCGTTGCCGCGGTCATCACCGGCTTCGTCGTAGTGAAGTGGTTGCTGGGCTATATCAAGGCACACCGCTTCACCGCGTTTGCGTTCTACCGCATCGCGCTGGGCGCGGGACTGCTGTTGTTCCTGCCTGCCGGCAACTGAACGGCCCACCGCCGCTGCAACCCCATCCGGGGCGCTGCATCGTTATTCCCCGGGTTCCCAAGGAGATGTCCATGAAACGTACCCGCAACCTGATGCTGATCCTGCCGCTGGCCGTGCTCGCCGCGTGCAGCAACCCGTCCACGGACGCCCCGGCCGTGTCCGGCCGCGACGACCTCGCCCCGGCGCCAACCGCGGCTGCCGACCAGAAGGCGGTGGCCAAGCTGGATGTGCAGCGCCTGCAGGGCAACCACTGGGTGCTGGACAGCGCCACCGACGCCAGCGGCAAGCGCATCGATGCGCTGTTCGCGCGCGCCGACAAGCCGGTGACGCTGGACTTCATCGACGGTCGCCTGGCGGTCAGCAACACCTGCAACCGCATGGGCGGGGGCTACACGCTCGCCGACGCCACGCTGACCGTGTCGCCGATGGCCTCGACGATGATGGCCTGCACCGACAAGGCGCTGATGGCGCTGGACCAGGCGGTGGGTTCGCGGCTGGAGGGCGCGTCGAAGACCGAACTGGGCGCCGACGGCCAACTGACCCTGCGTACCGCCAGCGGCGACGTGCTGGTGTTCAGCCCGCAGCCCACGGCTGAAACCCGCTTCGGCGGACCGGGCGAGACCGTGTTCATCGAAGTGGCCGCGCAGACCAAGCCGTGCCCGCACCCGATGATCCGCGACAAGCAGTGCCTGCAGACCCGGGAGATCCAGTTCGACGAGAACGGGATCAAGCAGGGCACGCCGGGGGCGTTCGAGAACTTCTACGACGTGATCGAGGGCTATACCCACGAAGCCGGCACCCGCAACGTGCTGCGGGTGAAGCGCTTCAACGTGGCCAACCCGCCGGCCGATGCCTCTTCGAAGGCGTATGTGCTGGATATGGTGGTCGAGTCGGCGACCGAGCAGTAAGCCTTCGCGGACGGTGTGCACCCACCCACGGTGGGTGCCTGCCGGATTCAGGGCGGTGGTGCACACGGTAGGTACCGACCGTGGGTCGGTACCCCTTCCGTCAGCGCAGCGCCGGGTTCAACGTGTAGGTGCCATGCAACGTGGCTTCAGCCAGCACGTGGCCGTGCATCGCCTTGAACACGTCGGCAGCGGTGAACGGCGCGGGCAGGTCGAGCGTGGCCACGTCCAGCGCGAACAGCCGGAAGAAATAGCGGTGCACGCGCGCGTCGTTGAACGGCGGGTACGGGCCGTCGTAGCCCAGGTACTGCCCGGCCATCTCCGGGTTGCCGGCAAACCAACCGGTGAAATCATTCAGGCCCTGGCGCGCGCCAGCCGGACCGGACGGCTGCGCCTTGCCCTTGGCAACGAAGCCGTCGCTGCAGCTGCCTTCGGCAATCTCGCGCAGGTCGGCCGGAATATCGGCCATCGCCCAATGGGTGAACGCCGCACGGGGCTGGTCGGCGGGCACGCTGCAGTCGGTGCGGCCCACGGTGTCCGGCACGGTCGGCACATCCGGGTCGATGCACAGCAGGGCGAACGAGCGCGTGCCCTGCGGCACGTCGCTCCAGGCCAGCGGCGGATTGCGGTTGGCGGCGAAGCCATCGGCATCGCCGGCCGCGAACGTACTGTCGATGGGCGCGCCGTTGCGCAGGCGGGTGCTGGTCAGTTGCATGCAGGTCTCCTTACGCTTCGGTATAGCCAAGCCGCACTGCGACCGGGGTGAGCTGGGCGAATGCGGCCGCCAGCACGTCGCTGTACTGGCGCCAGTGGCCGGGCGGCAGACGCGCCGGGCCCAGCGTCTGCGCCGGCGGGAACTGCACGCCGAACAGGCGGCCCAGGTGATCGGCCATGGCCGCCGGGTCGTTGCCGATCTCGTCGATACGCACCAGCGCATGCGGGTACAGGTCCTGCTCGTGCAGCGTGGCGATCTGCGCCAGCGCGCGGGCCAGCCATTCGGCCGCTTCATGCACCGAATTGACCGCGAACGGTGCCGGCGCGCCGTGCGCCAGCCATTCCAGCAGCATGTCGCGCGGATCGCGCAGCACCAGCAGCAGGCGGCCCTCCGGCAGCTGCGGGCGCAGCGCCCACAACAGCGCGTTGTCCCACCACAGCAGCCAGTCGATCACGTTGCCGTCGGCCAGGCCACGTGCCGGCAGTGCGGCGCGCCACTGCGCCACCAGCTGTTCCGGCGCCAGCTTGCCGGTGGAGAGGTCCTGCAGCGTGTGGTAGCTCTGGAAGGCATCGTTGGGCGGGGTCGGGCTGAAGCGATCGCCCCGCACCACCGGGCTCGCCGCCGCGATGGCCGCAACCACGCGCTCCACGTTCGAGCCGGGAGCGCCCCAGATGAACATCGGGCGGGCCGCCACGTCCGCAGCAATTGCGCCCATGTCCGGCCAGCTCAGCGGCGCCTTGGCCTGCGGTGGCAGCGGCAGACGGTTGCCGGCCTCGCTGGCGTGCACGCTGGTCCAGGTGGCCAGCGCGGCGGCGTACTGCCCGGCGCGGTCCTGCACCGACCCGAGCCAGGCGCGCACGCCCGGCTTGCCTTCGGCCGGCGCCTGCTCGACCAGCTGCTGGACGTGCGCCACGGCGGCAGCCGGGTCCCGCGCCAGCAGCGCATCGACCACGCGCATTTCCCCGCTGCCGCGGCCCGGTTCCAGCGCGATGATGCGGCGCGCGATGGCTTCGGCGGCCTCGGCTTCGCCGTTCATGTCGTGCAGGCGCATGCGGGTTTCCAGCGCGGCCATGTGGCCGGGCATGGCCTCCATCCAGCGCTCGGCGACGGCAGCCGCGTCGGCACTGCCCACCGGCTCGACCGACAACCGCGCCAGCCACAGGTTGTGTTCGCCCGGATGGGTGGCCAGGGTGGCGTCCAGGGTGTCGCGGGCCTGCTGCTCACGGCCCAGGCGCTGCCATGCCATGAGCAGCAGCTGCAGGGTCTGGCGGTCGGCCGGCCACTGTTCCAGCACCGGCAACAGGTGGTCGATGGCCTGCAGCGGCTCGCCGGACTGCAGGGCCAGTTCACCGGCCAGGCGGCGCATGGCCGGGGTGTCGGTGTCGGGCTGGGACAGCACCTGGCGCACCGTGGCGGCCGCCGATTCGATGTTGCCCTGGCGCAACGCCAGCTGCACCAGCAGGCCCTGCAGCGAGGTGATGCCGGGATTGATCTCCAGCACGCGGCGGAAGGCCTGTTCGGCGAAGGCCAGCAGGTCCTTGCCCATGTAAGCGAAGCCCAGCGCGTACAGGATGCGCGCGTCGTTGGGCAGCGCTTCGCTGGCCGCCGACAGCAGCGCCAGGGCGCGGTCGGTATCGTTTCGGCGCAGCGCGACCATGCCGCCCAGCGCGATCACTTCGGGATGGTCTTCGTCCACCCGCGCCGCAGTGCGGGTGATCTTCTCGGCTTCGTCCACGTCGTTGCGCGACAGCGCCAGGTGGGCCTGCATCAGGTAGGCCGAGAGCTCGTTGGGGTTGAGCGCGGCGGTGCGGTCCAGCGCGCCGGTGGCCGCATCGAACTGGCGCAGGGCCAGCAGCAGCCCGGCGTGCTGCAGATGCATCTCGGCACTGTCCGGGGCCAGGTCCAGCCCGCGCTGCAGGCTGGCCAGTGCGGCATCATGCTGGCCCTGCTGCTGCAACGCCAACGCCAGCAGGCGGTGCGCCTGCGGCTGCTCCGGCTCGGCCTGGATCCATTCGCGCGCCAGCTGCGCGGCTTCGTCCGCTGCGTTGCGGCGCAGGGCTTGGAGAATCGTGTCTTGCATGACGGTCCAGCGTGGGGTCAAACCCTGATTGTAGAACACCGGCGGCACTGCGCCCCTGCGGCGCTCAGCGCAGCGCTTCCAGGCCCAGGCGCTGGGCGACCCAGCGCTCGGAGAAGCCGTCGCCGCGCCAGTTTTCAAGGAACCCGCAGTGCCCGCCCCATGGGGCGATCTCCAGCCGGGCATGCGCCGGTAGGCGCCAGCCATGGAAGGTGGCGTAGGGAATGACCGGGTCGTCCTGGGCCATCAGGATGTCGGCCGGTACTTCCAGCCCGGCCAGGCGGTCGCCAGCAATCGAGTAGCCGTCGAAATAGGCCTGCAGGGTGCCAAACTCGGTGTGGTGTTCGACCAGCCACGCGGTCAGCGCGCGGATGTCCAGCTTCAGCACGCGGTCGTCCCAGTCGCTCAGCTCGGGGAACAGGTCGCGCTTGCGCCGCAGCGACACCGCCCACTTGCGACGGAAATACCAGTCGTACATGGCCGGGCCGTTTTCGATGCTTTCCATGGTGATGCCCGGGTCCAGCACCGGGCACACCGAGGCCACCCGGCGCAGCGGCACCCCGGCCGCAGGCGCACGCAGCGCCAGCCGCAGCACGAAGTTGCCGCCCAGCGAGTAGCCGGCCGCCACCAGCGGCAGCTGCGGGAAGCGCCGGGCGATGTCGCCGGCGGCCTGCACCACTTCATCGATCAGGTTGGAGTGGAAAATGCCGGGGTTGAGGTGGTGGGTGTTGCCGTGATCGCGGAAATTCAGCCGCACCACGTCATACCCGGCCTCCAGCATGCGCGCGGCGGTCATGCGCATGTAGCTGGATTCGGCACTACCCTCCCAGCCATGCAGCAGCAGCGCCATGCCGACCGGCTCGCGGCCTTCGATGCGGCTGTGCCAGCCCTGCAGGCGCACGCCGCCACCGCCGTCCAGGATGAGCTCTTCGGTGACCGCGCCGGTCGCGGCCAGCAGCGCCAGGCCGCGCTGCATCCGCATGCGGCTGGAGCTGAGCATCGACTGCAGGTGCGGGTTGCGCAGCCAACGCGGCGGACAGTAGTCGGCAGCGGTCAACATGGCGCTAGGGCGCGGTCATGGCCGCCACGATGCGCGCACGCGAGGTTTCCGCGATGCGGCGACGGCCTTCCAGGTCGTGGCTGCCAATGGGCGCGAGGAAATGCACCTCGGCCCGCCGTGCCGGCTCTCCCAGCAGGCGCAGGAAGTTGGCGAAGAAGCTTTCGCGCGCGCCGAACGCGACCACGGTCTGGGCATTGCCCCTGTCGCCGTAACGCAGCGCTACCGGTTGCACCGGTACGTGGGTTTCCACGGCGGCCTGGAAGATGCGGGCATGGAACGGCCCTACTTCCTGCCCACCGCGGGTCCGCCCTTCCGGGAACACCCCGACGGCCTTGCCTTCCTGCAGGCGCTCGACCATGACCTGCATGACCCCGCCGAGCGACTCGGTGCTGCCGCGCTGGTGGAAGATGGTCTGGCCACGGGCGGCCAGCCAGCCGACCACCGGCCAGTCGGCGATCTCGCGCTTGGCCACGAACCCCATCATGCGCTGGCTGTGCAGCATGCAGATGTCCACCCAGCTGACATGGTTGGCCACGAACAGCACCGCGCCCGGCAACGGCGTTCCGATGCGGTGCAGGCGGAACCCGAAGATCCACATCAGACCACCCGACCAGACGTTCACCAGCAGGTGCTCAAGCGTACGACCGCCCACGCGCAGGTTTCCCCACGGCGGCAGCATGCCGATCAGGAGCAGCGGCAGGAACAGCAACAGGTGGATGAGCAGCAGGGGAACGCGGTACAGATAACGGCATACGCGCGCCACGCCGCCACGCGAGGCCGAAGGGGGGGAAGTCATCCGCGCACGATACCCCAGCACTGCGGGGTCTGCCAGCAGGTCGGGAGCAACCGCCTGCCAGCGCCCCGCCAACCGCCAGCGGGGGTCAAGGCCGGACCGCCGGCACCACCGCCAGGGTCAGCCGCGAGGTGCACACCAGCTTGCCGGCCTCGTCTTCGATGCGGATGTCCCACACCTGCGTGCTGCGGCCCACGTGCAGGGCCCGCGCGGTGCCGGTGACGGTGCCGCCGCGCTGGGCGCGGATATGGTTGGCATTGATCTCCAGCCCCACGCAGACCTGCTGGGTGGTGTCCACGCACAGGTTGCCGGCACTGCTGCCCAGGGTTTCGGCCAACACCACCGAGGCCCCGCCATGCAGGATCCCGTAGGGCTGCCGGGTCCGCGCGTCGACCGGCATGGTGGCGCTGACCCAGTCGTCGCCGGCGGCGGTGAACACGATGCCCAGGTGCTCGATCAGGGTGTTGCGGCTGAGTGCGTTGAGCGCCTCGATCGAAACCGGTTCGCGGAATACCTGGGCCATGCGGCGTCTCCGTGCAGCGAAAGAAAATTACAGGATGGGAACCAGCCCGGCGCCGAACGCGGTGAGCATGCGCACCAGCAGCCATTTCGGGCCGACGTTGACCTCGGGGAAATCGCCCACGGCGGTGTAGCAGCTGTGGAACGCAGGGTCCTGCCGGCGCAGCGGTTCGGGGCAGTCCGGGCCCGGCTGGAATTCGTAATCGGTGGCGTAGCGCCAGGGCCAGAAGTCGAGCACCGGCAGAGCTTCGGACGCCTTGCCCACGCTGTAGTTCAGCCCCGACAGCACCGGCGGCTTGGTGCGCGGCGCCACCACCCAGGAGTTCTTCGGGTGGATGTCGCGCAGGATGCTCTGCGCCAGCGCCTCGGCAAAGGCGGGGTCGTCGATGATCACCGCGCCTTCGGTGTTGTAGTTCTCGCTGCGCGGGTCGAAGTTGTGGGTGCCGATCACGCCGATGCGGCGGTCCACCACCAGCGACTTGGCATGCAGGCCCATGCGCGCGCCGCTGCGGGTAACCGGCAGCGGCTTGTTCACGGCCTTGGTGCCCAGGAAGGAGGGACGGGTTTCGGCGCGCAGCACACGCCGTTCGACCACGCTGCCGTCGCTGCGTGGGCGGGCGGCGGGGCCCGGGGTCGGCTGCGGGCGCACCGCATCGGTGGCGGCGCCGGGCTCACCCACCGCGGCCTCGGCGGGCGAAGCGGGGCTGGCCTGCGCGCTGCGCCGGTTGCTGTCGCGGCTGCCGCTGCCGCGGGCGTTGCTGCCGGCCGCGCTGCCCCCGAGCAGGCTGCTGCCGCGGGCGTTGCTGCGGGTCGGGGTGCCGAGCGGGGCCGGTACCAGGTTGCGGTAGTCGACCGGCGCGTCCAGCGGGAACGGCTTGTATTCGTAGATGTTGAAGCCCAGCTCGCGCAGGTTGCGGCGTTTGTACTTGTAGGACAGCGCGTAGACGATGGGGTTGTCGGTGGCGGCCAGGCTGTTGGTGGACACCACCACGCGCGGGGGCTGGTCGCGTTTGCGCAGCGCTTCGAACAGCTTGCGCGCCGGCTTGGACAGCACCAGGTACGGGGTCTGCAGCAGCACTTCGGTCTGCGCGTTGGCGATCAGCGAATCCAGCTGCGGTTCGGTAACGTGCTGGCCGCCACTGGGGTGGCGGGCGGTTTCGCGGCGGTGCTTGCGCGGCAGGTCGGCCACGTAGCGCACCGGGCCGACCGGGAACGCGGTGTCGACGAACATCCGCTGGATGTAGGCTGGGTCCACGGCTTCTTCCAGCACCTGCTCCACCCGCTCGGGGCGGCGGTATTCGGCCGCTGGCATGGGCGGGGCACCGTGCTTGAGCAGGGTGCGCCCGACATCGTTCAGGCGCTCGGCCGGCACGCTGCGCGGGGCGTTCCAGAACGCTTCGAAATTGGCGGCCATGCCGCGCGCCACCGGCCCGGCCACCACGACGTCGCGGTCGCGGAAGTTGTATTCGCTGTCCCAGTCGTAATAGTCGTCCTGGTAGTTGCGCCCGCCCACCACGCCCAGCGCGTCGTCGATCACCAGCAGCTTGTTGTGCATGCGCTGGTTGAAGCGGCGGAAGCAGCACAGCACGCTGCCGGCGTAATCGGCGTAGTTCAGCTTGGCCTTGCCGAAGGTCGGGTTGTACACCCGCAATTCGAAATTCCGGTGGCTGCTGGCGAGCGCGCCCAGGATTTCCAGGTCCGAGATCGCCGAGAGCTGGTCGATCAGCACGCGCACCTTGACCCCGCGCCGGGCGGCGGCCAGCAGCTCGTCCAGGACCAGCCGGGCGCTGTCGTCCTTGTCGAAGATGTAGGTCTGCAGGTCGATGCTGCGGGTGGCGCTGCGGATCAGGTTGAGCCGTGCCACCAACGTGGTTTCGCCTTCGTCCAGGATGGTGGCGAAGTGCCGTGGCGCGCCGGCGGTGGATTCACTGAAGGCCTGGCCGCCCAGCGCGCGCAGCGGCGAATCCAGCGCGCAGCGGTCGGGCTGTTCGCACTCCACCACCTGCGAGCGCGCCTGCACGGCGATCGCGGCGGCCTTGTCGCGCTCCGCATTGGACAGCGACGCACAACCGCTGCCCAGCAACAGCGTTGCCAGCAGCAACAGCCGCAGCAGGGGGTTCACGGTTTCGGCGCCTCGAGGAGGCGTGCACGCAATACGAAGGTCACTCGATCACTCAGGGCTAGCTGCCAGCTGTCCATTCCATACCGTCCACGCTGCACGGTACCGCGGCTGACCACATCGCAATCATACCCGGCCCGGGGGCAGGCCGCCGGCTCCACCTTCAGGACTTCCGGGTGGGACACCCCGCGCAGGATCAGCTGGCCCTCGATCACCCCGCCCTGGTGGACCGGGTCGGGCCAGTACGGCTTGGAGTCGAATTCAACCACCGGGTAGCGGTTGGCGTCGAAGAACTCCTCGCCACGCATCCAGGCGGTGTAGCGATCCTTGCCGGGAATTTCCACGTAGCGGCTGAACATGCGCAGGTGGACCTGGTGGCGGCCGTCGGGCAGCACGTCGACCCGGCCCTCAAAGCGCGGGAACACCCCTGCGATGCGCTGGCCCAGGCGAGTGCGGATCTCGAACCCGAAGTGGGAACGGGCCGCATCTACCTGGAGGACCTGCAGCGGCCGCTGGGCGGCCGCCGCCAGCGGATTGGGGGTGGAGGCCGGCATCGGCGGTTCGGACAGCGCCGACCCCGCCGCCAGCAGAAGCAGACAGCCCAACAGCGTGCGTACTGCTTTCACTGCTTACGGCCACCAGAACGCGGCCAGTGCCGCCACACCGGGCTCAATGGCCTTTTCCTTGTCGAGCTGGAGCACCGCGATGCCGGCCGGCGGCATGCCGCGGTAATCGCCGGTGCTGCCCTCGCTCATCAGCGCCACCAGCTGTTCCAGCCCCGGGTTGTGGCCCACCACCAGCAGCCGGTCGACATCCTTGCGGTCGTCGATCAGACCGATCAGGGTCCCGGGCGTGGCCTCGTACACCGCGTCTTCCAGCTTCTGTTCCACATAGCCGGTGATGGCCAGCACGGCTTCGAGCGTCTCGCGGGTACGCCGGGAGGGCGAACACAGCACGCAGTCGGGCCGCAGGTTGTTTTCCTTGAGCCACTTGCCGGCCGCCTCGGCTTCAGCCAAGCCGACCGAGGACAGTGGCCGGTCGAGGTCGGCCTGGCCGGTACTGGCAGGTTCGGCATGGGCGTGGCGCAACAGGATCAATTCTCGCATAGGGTTCTCTTCCGGCTCAGGCTTGCTTCAACCACTGCAGCAGTGGCTCCCAGTCACTCTGGTGCTCGCGCACCTGCGCGGAGCGGTAATCAAACAGGCTTCGGCCCAGGCCGGTCATCACCACGTACCCCTGGGTGTCGCGCAGCTGCGCCACCACCGGGTAGGGCCATTCCTTGAGCATCTCGTGGGCCTGGCGCGAGGTCTGGGTCCATGGCTTGGTGCGGTTGAGCACCAGCCCCACCGGCAGCTTGCGCTTGTGCACCCTCGGCACCTTGGACAGGGTGTTGAGGAAGCCGACGATGGCTTCGATGTCCAGCGCCGACGGCAGGACCGGCACCACCACGGCGTCGGCGGCGTCCAGGAAGACGTCCAGTTCGTCGGCGCGGGCCCCCGCCGGGGCGTCGATGATCAGCACCTCGGTGTCGTCGGGCACCTGCTTCAGGGGGTTCCTGCCGCTGGCGTCGACCGGCAGCACCGCGCTTTCCAGTTCGGCACGGCGTTCGGCCCAGCGGGTGCTGGAGCCCTGCGGGTCGGCGTCGGCCAGTACGGTCCGTTTGCCGGCCAGGGCGGCCTGCGCCGCCAGGTGGGTGGCAATGGTGGATTTGCCCACCCCACCCTTGGAACCGGCTACCAGGATCGTCTTCATGCCAGCCTCGCTTCCGGGGAACGAGGTCCGAGCGTACACCGCCCTCCGTGATGGAGATAGTCGCGCGGCTGAACCCCTGTACCGCCCGCCGCTTTGCTATCGTGCGCGATCCAAGGGAATGCATGCCGGCATGAGCGAGTTACAGGACCTCAGCGCGTTGATCCGCGCCAATACCCCACTGATCGTGATCGAGACCCAGGACGAGGGTCGTGTGGTGGAGCTGTTCCGGCAGACCCTGATGCATGTGTGGCGGGCCCTGCACCGCTGGTCGATCACCGAAGGCCTGCGCCGGATCGACATGGACCGCGAGGATGACCCGGTTGGCGCGCCCGATGCCAGTTCGGCCCTGCAGATGATCCGCCAGGCCGACCAGCGCGGCATCTACCTGCTGCTGGATTTCCATCCCTACCTGGGGTATGCCAGCCACCAGCGTGCGCTGCGCGATCTGATCCAGCGCCGCCACTGCGAGGCCCACGTCCTGGTGCTGGTGGGCGCCAAGGTGGAACTGCCGGCCGAGCTGGAAGCGCTGGCGACCCGCTTCAACCCGCGCCTGCCCGACCCCAACGCGCTGCTCAAGATGCTGCGCGAGGAAGTGGCCGACTATGCGCGCGAGAACGGCGGCCGCCGCGTGGAAGTGGACAACGATGCAGTCAAGCAGATCCTGCACAACCTGCGCGGGCTGAGCCTGGTCGACGCACGGCGGATCGCACGCCAGCTGATCTTCGCCGATGGCGCGATCAGCCAGGACGACCTGCCGCAGCTGGCCAAGCTCAAGTTCGAGCTGCTCAACCGCGCCGGGCACCTGCACTACGAATACGACACCACCCGCTTCGCCGACGTAGCCGGGGCCAACCGGCTCAAGCGCTGGGTCAACCAGCGCCGCGCGGTGTTCCTGGGCGGCCAGGGGCCGGCCGGGCTGGACCCGCCCAAGGGCATGCTCCTGCTGGGCGTGCAGGGCTGCGGCAAATCGATGCTGGCCAAGGCTACCGCGGCCGGCTTCGGGGTGCCGCTGCTGCGCCTGGACTTCGGCAGCCTGTATGACAAGTTCCATGGCGAAACCGAGAAGAACCTGCGCGAGGCGCTGGCCTCGGCCGAGCAGCTGGCCCCGTGCGTGCTGTGGATCGACGAGATCGAGAAGGGCCTGGCCAGCGGCGGGGAGGATGGCGGCGTGTCACGCCGCGTGCTCGGCCACCTGCTGACCTGGCTGGCCGAGCGCAAGAGCATGGTGTTCATCGTGGCCACCGCCAACCAGGTGCACGAACTGCCGCCCGAACTGCTGCGCAAGGGGCGTTTCGATGAGATCTTCTTCGTCGACCTGCCCGACGCCAACACCCGGGTGGAACTGCTGCGCCTGCACCTGGGCCGGCGCCGGCTCAACGCCGACGACTTCGCGCTGCCGGCGCTGGCCGCGGCCAGTGATGGATTCTCGGGCGCGGAAATCGAACAGGCGGTGGTGGCCGGGCTGTACGCGGCGCATGCCGAACAGCGCACGCTGGATACCGACCTGCTGATGACCGAGATCCGCGGCAGCCGGCCGTTGTCGGTGCTGATGGCCGAGCAGGTCAACGGCCTGCGCGAGTGGGCCAGGGGCCGTACGGTCAGCGCGGACGCGTGACGTGCAGCCGGGGAAACGCCGTCAGGGGGCGGCGATGCGATCCAGCAGCCACGCCCAGGCCGGCAGGGTGAGCAGCGACAGCAGGATGCCGTAGCCGACCATCGCTGCCGCCAGCCGCGGCGCCAACCGGTGCGAGATCGCCAGCGCGGCGGCGGTGATCATGCTCGGCATCGCCGATTCCAGCACGTTCACCTGCAGCATCGCGCCCTGCAGGCCGAACGCCCAGCCGATCGGCAGCGCCAGCGCCGGCATCACCAGCAGCTTGAGCAGCAGGCCCACCCCCAGCGGGGCGAGCTCTTCGCGCGTCAGCCGCAGCCGGATCGACAACCCCACCGCCAGCATCACCAGCGGCAGCATGGCGTCGGCCAGCTGCTTCAGACCCGCGCCGATCCAGCCCGGCGGATGCTCCGGCATCAGCGTCAATGCGAACAGCAACGCCCACAATGGCGGGAAGCCCGCGATGCGCCTCAGTACCTGGCGTGCGCTCGGCGGGGTGTCGCCGCTGTAGCGTGCAATCACGTACAGCCCGAACGTGGACAGCAGCACGAAGGTGCCGAACTGGTCGTAGACCACCGCGTACGGCAGGGCGTGGTCGCCCAGCAGCGCGCGCACCATCGGGTAGCCGATGAAGCTGGAGTTGGCCAGCGCCACGCAGATCAGCAACACGGCATGCACGTCGCGTGCGAAGCCGAGCACGCGCGTGGCCAGCGCCACCAGCACCAGGGTGGCGCCCATCAACAGCCACGGCGTCAGCACCAGCCCGACCAGGCCGGTGTCCAGCTGCAGGCGTGGCACATAGGTCAGCACCGCCGCCGGCAGGCACACCAGCAGCACCACGCGGTTGAGCACTTCGGCACTGGTGTCGGGCAACGCGCGCAGGCGCGAGAACAGCATGCCCAGGCCGAGCAGGGTGAGGATCAGGGCGAACGCATCGAAAGCCATCCCGACAGCCTAGCCGAACCCTACGCGGCACCGGCCCCGACCATGGTCGAAGCCGGCGCGGAGCCTCAGCCGATCAGGGCCAGGCCGGCGGTTGTGCCGCCCAGGCCTGCTGCACTTCGGCCAGGCTGGCGCGCTCGCTGTCGCGCCAGGTCGGCAACAGCTGTGCATACCCGGTGCTGGTGCTCCAGCGCTGCGGCTCGGTGCGGACCGCGGCGGCGTACCACTTCACCGCCTCGTCCTTCCGACCGAGCGTCCACAACGCCAGGGCGTAGGTCGGTGGCACCCACGAAGCATTCCCGCGCAGGCCCTGCTGGGCGTTGTGCCATTGCGCCAGGGCGGCTTCGGCATCGCCCTGGCGGAACAGGTCCCAGCCATGGTTCCAGCGCACCATGCGGCCCGGCACCGAGCTGGCCGCGGCGTTCTTTTCCGCGTCGGCGTAGAGCTCGCGGCCCAGCTCCGGGCGGCCCTGTGCATAGGCCACGCTGGCCAGCTGCACGGTGGCTTCCAGTGCCTTGCGGCCGCGTTCGCGCTGTTTCATCAATTGATCGACGACATCACTGCTGTCGGCAGGTACGACCACGGGCGCGACCGCAGCCACGTCGTCATCGAAGTAGAACTCCTGCAGTGTCGGCAACGATTGCGCCGACGCCCCGAACACCGTCATCCCCGCCGCCAGCACCATGCCGGTCAGCCTGTTTCTTGCCACTGCCATACAAACTCCCCCAGGTTGTCACAACAACCTCCCTCCCCGATCCTAACCGCAGCATGGCCCCGGATGCGAGTCCTGGGGGGTGGAAATTGCCCGACTGTTACAATTCCGGCCTTTCCGGCCACCCAGGGTGGTGGCCGTGCCAGCCGTCAGCACGGGCCAGCCATGACCAGCACCGCCGAACTTACCTCGCCTTCGTCCGCCAACCTGCCGGCCCCGCCGCTGGACGACAGCTACACGCTGGACCACAAGTACACCCGTACCGATGGCCGCATCTACCTGAGCGGGGTGCAGGCGCTGGTGCGCCTGCCGCTGATGCAGCAGCTGCGCGACCAGGCCGCCGGGCTGGACACCGCCGGCTTCATCAGCGGCTACCGCGGCAGCCCGCTGGGCGGCTTCGACCTGGAACTGTGGCGCGCCCGCCAGCACCTGGAGGCGGCGAAGGTGAAGTTCACCCCCGGCCTCAACGAGGACCTCGGCGCGACCATGGTCTGGGGCACCCAGCAGACCAACCTGTTCCCCGGGGCCAGGGTCCAGGGCGTGTACGGCATGTGGTACGGCAAGGGCCCCGGCGTGGACCGCTGCGGCGATGTGTTCAAGCACGCCAATGCGGCCGGTACGTCCGTGCACGGTGGCGTGCTGGCGCTGGCCGCCGACGACCACGCCTGCCGCAGCTCCACCCTGCCGCACGGCAGCGAAGATGAATTCGTCAGCGCGATGATGCCGGTGCTCAACCCGGCCGGCGTGCAGGACATCCTGGACATGGGCCTGCTCGGCTGGGCCATGAGCCGTTACACCGGGCGCTGGATCGGCTTCAAGACCATCGCCGAGACGGTGGAATCGTCCGCGTCGGTGCAGGTGGACCCGTTCGCGCGCCGGATCGTGCTGCCGGACGACTTCGAGATGCCCGCCGGCGGGCTCAACATCCGCTGGCCGGACCCGCCGCTGGACCAGGAAATGCGCCTGCACCGCTATGCGGTCAAGGCCGCGCAGGCGTTCGCCCGCGCCAACGGCATCGACCGGGTGGTGATGGATTCGCCGCGCGCGCGACTGGGTATCGTCACCACCGGCAAGAGCTACCTGGACGTGCTGCAGGCACTGGAATACCTGGGCCTGGACGAGCGCGCCTGCGCCGACATCGGCATCCGCGTGTACAAGGTCGGCATGACCTGGCCGCTGGAGCCGGAAGGCATCGCGCGCTTCGCCCAGGGGCTGGAAGACATCGTGGTGGTGGAGGAGAAGCGCGCCTTCATCGAGCGCCAGATGAAGGAGCAGTTCTTCAACTGGCCGTCCAGCTGGGGCCAGCGCCCGTCCATCGTGGGCAAGTACGACGAAGCCGGCCAGTGGATCCTGCCGTCCACCAACGAACTTACCCCGGCCACCATTGCCGGGGTGATCGGGCGCCGCATCCAGCGCTTCTTCACCAATGACTCCATTGAACAGCGCCTGCGCTGGATGGATGCCAAGGAGGCCGAACTGGCACTGCCGCGTGCCAGCTTCCCGCGCGTGCCGCATTACTGCTCGGGCTGCCCGCACAACACCTCCACCCGGGTGCCGGAAGGCTCGCGCGCGCTGGGCGGCATCGGCTGCCACTACATGGTCACCTGGATGGACCGCAGCACCGACACCTTCACCCACATGGGCGGGGAAGGCGTGACGTGGGCCGGGCAGGCCGCGTTCACCGATACCGAACACGTGTTCCAGAACCTGGGCGATGGCACCTATTTCCACAGCGGCTCGCTGGCGATCCGCCAGGCGATCGCCGCCGGGGTCAACATCACCTACAAGATCCTCTACAACGACGCGGTGGCGATGACCGGTGGCCAGCCGGTGGACGGCACCCTGACCGTGCCGCAGATCGCCCACCAGATGCGCGCCGAAGGCGTGCAGACGATCGTGCTGGTGAGCGATGAGATCGGCAAGTGGAACAAGCGCGAGCTGTTCCCCGAGGGCGTGGAATTCCACGACCGCGCCGAGCTGGATGCAGTGCAGAAGCAGCTGCGCGAGGTCAAGGGCACCAGCATCCTGATCTACGAACAGACCTGCGCCACCGAGAAGCGGCGCCGCCGCAAGCGCGGCAAGCTGGTCGACCCGCCCAAGCGGGTGGTGGTCAATTCGCTGGTCTGCGAGGGCTGCGGCGACTGCGGGCAGAAGAGCTTCTGCGTGTCGGTGCTGCCGAAGGAAACCGAATTCGGGCGCAAGCGCGACATCGACCAGTCCAACTGCAACAAGGACTATTCGTGCACCACCGGCTTCTGCCCCAGCTTCGTCACCGTGCACGGCGGCAAGCCGCGCAAGGGCGCGCGCAGCGACCGCAGCGACCTGCTGCAGAACCTGCCGGCGCCGACCTTCCGCACCGCGCTGGAGCAGCCCTGGAACATCCTTATCACCGGCGTCGGCGGCACCGGCGTGGTGACCATCGGTGCACTGCTGGGCATGGCCGGCCACTTGGAAGGCAAGGGTGCCAGCGTGCTCGACCAGACCGGCCTGGCCCAGAAGGGCGGCGCGGTCACCACCCATATCCGCATCGCACGCACCCCGGAACACATCCACGCGGTGCGCATCGCTGCCGGTGAAGCCGACCTGGTGCTCGGCTGCGACATGGTGGTGGTCAACGACTACTGGGCGCTGTCGAAGGTCCGCGCCGAGCGCTCGCAGGTGGTGCTCAATACCTATGAAGCCATGCCGGGCACCTTCACCACCCGCCCGGACATGCAGTTCCCCGCCGCCGACATCATCGCCGGCATCCGCGTGGCGCTGGGCGGGCGCGAGCCGCTGCTGCTGGACGCCACCCAGCTGGCGACCGCGCTGCTGGGCGATGCGATTGCCTCCAACCTGTTCATCCTGGGCTACGCCTGGCAGCAGGGCCTGGTGCCGATCTCGTTCGAGGCGCTGATGCGCGCGGTAGAGCTCAACGGCGCGGCGGTGCAGATGAACCAGCAGGCGTTCGCCTGGGGCCGGTTGGCCGCGGTGGACCCGCAGGCGGTGCAGCAGGCCGCCGGCCTGGTCCGCAACGGCCATACCGATGCCGAGCGCACCCCGGGCCCGCTGCACGACCTGCCGCCGGGCGAGTGGGAGGGCAACGAATGGGGCGCCACCGCCGCGCCGCGCGAGACCGGCGACGAGCGCGAACTGCGTGGGCTGCCCGGGCATGCCGGCGACGACGTTGCCTTCCTTCCGCTGGACGACGAACGCCTGTCGCGTTCGCTGGACGAGCTGGTGGAACGCCGCGTGCGCTTCCTCACCGAGTACCAGGATGCGGCCTATGCGGCTCGCTACCGTGCGCTGGTCGACCGCGTGCGCACGGCCGAGTGGGACAAGGCCGGCAGCACCGCGCTGACCGAGACCGTGGCGCGCTACTACTTCAAGCTGATGGCCTACAAGGACGAGTATGAAGTGGCGCGCCTTTACACCAGCGGCGAATTCCAGCGCCGGCTGCAGCAGCAGTTCGAGGGCGACTTCGAAGTGCGCTTCCACCTCGCCCCGCCGCTGTTTGCGAAGAAGGACGAGCAGGGCCGGCTGATCAAGCAGGAGTACGGGCCGTGGATGCTCAAGGCGTTCGGCGTGCTGGCGAAGTTGAAGTTCCTGCGCGGTGGCACGTTCGACATCTTCGGGCGTACCGAAGAGCGCCGGGGCGAGCGCCAGCTGATCGCCGATTACGAGCAGACCGTGGCACTGCTGCTGGAAGGGTTGAGCGATGACCGCGTTGCGTTGGCGGTGGAGATTGCCAGCATTCCGGAACATATCCGCGGCTATGGGCATGTAAAGGAAGCGCACCTGCACAAGGCCAAGGCGCGGGAAGCGGTGCTGCTGGCGCAGTGGCGCAACCCGAAGGCGCTGCATATCGTGCAGGTGGCGTAAGGACACGCCACGCGTGTCCGGACGGTACGGAAGGCAACATACATATTGCGTATGCGAAGGCAAGCCATAGGTTGCCTCATGCCGCCGATACATTGATCTCCCCTGAGTCACCGAACGACGACATTCACCTGATGTCGCCGTTCGGTTACTCTTCCCTGAATGTAAGCGATCGACTGCATGACGATGGGAGCGATCAATGAAACGGCTTGCCTCGATTCATATGTAAGCGTTCGCATACACTTGCAATGATGTGTTCGCTCGCTTACATTTTGGACATGGCTACGTTCAAGACCGCGGAAGATGTCGGCAATATCGTCCGTCAGCGACGCAAGGCACTGGGATGGGATCAAGCGCGCCTGGCCGCCGAATCCGGCGTCAGCCGCCAATGGGTCGTGGATATCGAGAAGGGCAAGCCGCGTGCAGAGCTGCAGCTGGTGTTGCGGGTAATGAACGTGCTCGGCCTGAGGCTGGCAGCCGCAGATCCGCAAACGGAGGCCGACCGCATTACCATCCCGGCTGCGGGGCTGGACGACATCCTTGACCGCCACCGCGCGGTTCCTGCGGCATCACAACAACAGAAAGACCCGCATCGCCTGCCGCTGTCGTATGCCCAGATCCTGGAACGTGCACGCGCTGCCACCGGCCACAACAGCACAGTGGAACCACTGCGCGTCCATGAAACGCCCCAGTCGTACGCCAGCAAGCAGCGGAAACCAAAATGAGCCTTCACGTTCTGATGCAAGGTGTACCCATGGGTACGTTGCGTCAGGATGCGCACGGCAACCCGCACTTCACGTACACCCCTGAATGGCGGGGCGCGGACGGTGCCTTCCCGCTGTCGCTGTGCCTGCCGCTCACCGCAGCCAGCCACGCGCCCGGCACCGTGGCGGCTGTGGCCTGGGGACTGCTGCCGGACAACGACACCACGCTCCAAGGCTGGGCGTCGCGTTTCCACGTATCGCCACGCAATCCGGTTTCCCTGCTTGCACACGTGGGCGAAGACTGCGCGGGCGCTGTCCAGTTCGTCGCATCCGAGCGCGTTGAAGCGGTCATCGCAGGCGAGGCCGACGGCATCGAACCCTTGAGCGATGCGCAGGTCGCCGCGCGCCTTTCGCAGGTCCGGCACGACGTCGGCAGCGGTCGCTGGCTTGGCGATATTGGCCAGTTCAGTCTCGCCGGCGCGCAGGCCAAGATTGCATTGCTGAAAACGGCGGACGGCTGGGCGGTGCCCAGCGGACGTATTCCCACAACACACATCCTCAAACCACCCGGCGGTGACTACAACGGCTTCGTCGAGAACGAGATGTTCTGCCTGCGCCTTGCCCGCGCGTTGGGCATGCCGGCGGCGTTCTCCGAGAAGATCGAGATGGACGGAGAATCCGCCATCTGCGTGGAACGCTATGACCGCAAGCGTACCGCCGACGGATGGATCCGCATCCACCAGGAGGATTTCTGCCAGGCGCTGGGCGTCATGCCGCAGATCAAGTACCAGAACCAGGGCGGGCCCGGCGCCGCTGACCTTGCGGATGTCCTGTGGCAACACGCCAGGCATCCGAAAGAAGACGTGGAGATGCTGTTCCGGGCCTTGGTATTCAACTATCTGATTGGCGGGACCGATGCACACGCCAAGAACTACTCGCTGCTTGTGGACAGCGAGCAGGTTCGCCTGGCGCCGCTTTACGACATCTCCAGCGCACTGCCCTACCCGCAGCTGCAGAAGCGCAAGATCAAGCTCGCCATGAAAGTCGGCAGCCACTATCGCTGGTGGGACATCACCTTGTGCGATTGGCAGGCTACCGCCACGGCCATGCGCCTGGCCCCGGCCGTTGCGATGGAGATGCTGGCCAGCATGGCGCTCGAGCTTCCCCGCGTGGCCGAGGAGCAGCGCGTGCTGTTGGAACACGAGGGTATCCAACACCCTGTTCTGGAAACACTGGTCCAGGAGATCGCCTCCAGCTGCCAGCGCTGCCTGGCCAAATTTTCCACGGAAGCCTGATCGCCCGCGACGCCAGGCGCGGAGGCTCATGGACCCGACAACGCCCGCATATCGAGGCCGAATGCGTCAGCCAGAAACACCCACGCCCGCAGGCTCGTCTATGATCGGGCGACGACAGGGATGATCGGAGGCGGCTGATGGACGATGACAGGAAACCGCGCGGGCCCCGGGTCCTGAAGGTTCAGGACCCCGTCCACGACGCCCAGCTTCTGCGCGACGTGGCGATCATCAACACCCAGACAATCCAAGCACTCGGGGCACTGCCACCGGGTGGATTACCGATCCTGCCCTAGCGCAGGCCGCTTCCGCTGTTGACGGGAACACCGATGCCCACGGGGCGCGATGATGAGGAAAGTGCGATGCCGAAGATCCCCATGCAGGTTGCCGCCGTCGCCAGCCTGGCTTTGGCGGCCTGCGCCACGCCCGGGGCGGCCACGCCCACGGCCACACAGATCAAGGAGAACGCGACGGTGTCGTCAGTCCGCTATAGCTATCCCGAGACACCAGTATTGACCAGCGGTGAATTGGTACCCGAAGGCGATCCCGCCATCTCGGCGAAGATGAACTACAAGCCGGTGGAATGGCCGCTGCGGTTTGAGAAGCATAGCTTCGAGCCGCGCTGTTATGACACGCTCGAGTGCCAAGTTGTTTACGCCGGATTCTCCTTTGGCCGCGACAAGCCCACCAAGTCTTCAGCGTCCTACGGCGATGATTACCTCAAGGGATGGAACGGGAGCTACGGTGCTATCCCCAACTTTGTTGCCCCAGCAAAGGTTACCTGGAGGTCGAAGGACGGAGCTTTGCACGAAGCCGAGATTGATATCGGGGCCATCTTCAAAGACGAACTGGTTCGCCACTTCGTTCCACGTGAAGAGGCCGCTGACCTCCCAGATGGAAAGAACGAAAGTGTTCCTTCCATCCTTCTGGAGGTTAATGACCGCACCATTCGCTTGTACATGAAGGCGTCGATTCCAACGAAGCATCTTCAGGACCCTGGGAATCGCTACAGCACCTCGCGCCGTGATCTTGTGCTGGTGAGAACGTATACCTATTGAGCAAAAGGAGAATTGCCATGGGCAAGGTTGGCTCCAGCGCAGGCGTTCGGAACGCTAGCGCAGATGACCTCCGGATGGAACTCGATGTGCGGCAGCAGATGCAGCAGCTGTCGGTACCGATGTTTCAACGAGAGGACAATGCGAACGAGTATGTGTTCTTCGCCTTCTTGGATGGAACGGGTCAGGATGTCAGGAATCCCAAGCTGGGTCCGAGCACGACTGTGGGGGAGTTGTATGACCAAGCATTCGAACTCTCGAAGGATCCACAGAGTCGGATCGGTACGCATTATGCTGCGGGCATCGGCACTCAACAAAACGCAGTGATCCGTGCTTTTGACGGCATGCTTGCAAGTACTTGGCAGGATGGCATAACACGCTCGTACCGCGAGCTCGCCGAGCAGGTGAGTACTTGGAAGGCTACCAATCCCTATGCCGAAATCCGCGTTGTCGGCATCGGCTACAGCCGTGGCGCGGTGCAGACGGCCCGGCTGCTCCGGTTGATTGATGAGTACGGCATCGTTCCTGAAGAAGGCCTTGGGTTTGGCCATGACAGGAACGGCAACATCAGCGTCATCAGCCGATTAGCACCGCTGGTGCCGCCCGGCCAGACCGCACAGGCCACCCTGCTGCTGGATCCAGTGGCGACCAACATGCCCACCAACTTCGACGCCCGCCTGCCACCGAGCGTGATCTCGCGCGTGGCGATCATGGCCGCCCATGAGCAGCGCGAGCTGTTTCCGCACCAGGCCATCAACGATCCCGGGATGACGCCGGATGGGCGCGCGATCAACGTCGCCGCGCCAGGTGGCCATTCCAACGTGGGCGGCGGGAACCGCCATGCAGGCCTGGAGATCCTGACCGGCAACGCTGCCATCGACTATCTGAACACGTTGCGGGATCCGCCACTGTTCGAGAAGCGCGCCGTGCCGATGGATCTGGATACGATGACGGTGTACCAGGCAGGTGGCGCGACCGCGCTGTATGGCCTGAAGATCGATCGCGACCGCGAGCGCAATCTTCGCGAGGCGCTGGCCAACTGCAAGGTCGTCGATCCGTGCAACGACTCCGAGCCGATCGACCAGGCGCTGGCGGCGCGGTTCGAACACCGCTCCATCCAGCCCGATCCCGCAGAACAGGCGCAGCTGCAGGCGCTCGTGGCGCTGGCCACGCAGCGCGAGCTACGGACTACGCCGGACGACCCCGGGCACACGCAGAACCCGACGCTGACCCGCATCCGGGAAGGCGTGCAGGCCGCCGAGAACCAGGGGCAGGTCAGCTTCGCGAATGGGCTGGAACGGGAACAGTTCTGCCGCTCGGCGCTGGCCTGCGCCATGGATAACCGGGAAACACGTCAGGCGTTGTACCCCGGCAGCATGATCGGCCCGCTGCAGAAGAGCGAGATCTCCCGCGTCGATGACGTTGTGTTCGGATCGAAGGGCTACGCCTTCCTTGTGCAGCACGGCAGCGGACCGCATGACCAGCAGCGGGTGCCGTTTGATATCGAACGGGCCAAGCACACTCCCGTAGCGGTGTCGGACCAGAAAGTGGAGGCCGCCGCCACTGAGATCGAGCAGCAGCAGGCGTTCCAGTTGCAGCACGCCGCCCCGCAGCAGGCGGCAGAGCCGGCGCTGGGCGGGTTTGCACGGTAACTATCGTAGGGACACGCCATGCGTGTCCAGGTGGCGGGCCGCGCGAGTCACCGCCGCCAGATACGCAGCCGGTTGTTGGCCGGCATCGCCACATCGTCAACCAGCCGCAAGCCCTGCGCTGCGGCCAGCGCATCCACCGCCTCGGCATCCCGGATGCCCGACGCCGGGTCCCGCGCCTTCAGCCACCCATCAAACTGCCGGTTGCTGTCGCTGCTGTAGTTGCCGTTGTAATTGAATGGACCATACACGCACAGCAGCGCATCGTCGGCCATCACCGCCGGCAGCCCGGCGAAGAGAGCCTGCACGTGCGGCCAGCTCATGATGTGCAGGGTGTTGGCGCTGAACACCGCATCAAAGCCCAGCGGGGCCGCCGGCAGTGGGGCCAGGCCCGGCACCGGCGCAAGCACCGCCTGCAGCGGCCACGGCGCCGGTGCATTGGGCAGCCCCGCCTCGGCCAGGCGCTCGGCGATACCCGGCAGGTAGTCCGGATGGTCGCTGGCCTGCCACAGCAGGTGCGGCAGCTGAGCGGCGAAGTATTCGGCATGCTGGCCGGTGCCGCTTCCAATCTCCAGCACGCGGCGGCGATCCTGCAGCAGGCGGCGCAGTACCGCCAGGATCGGGTCGCGGTTGCGCTCGCAGGCCTCGGACCAGCGTTGTTGGCTCATGACGTTCGGAAATGTCGGATCAGCGCACATCCAACCATGACCGCAGTCACTTGTGCCAGCACCGGGTCGCAAACGACAGTCGAAGGCTGATCGTTCCCGGGGAATCGAACGCTGTGCAACGCCGTGAGTTTTTGACGCTGTCTGGCATGGGCCTGGCGGGCCTGATGGTGCCGCACGCCCGCCTGATCGCCGCCGAGCAGCTGCTCGAGCCGGCCAACGCGGTCCGCAACAAGGCGCTGGCCGAGGCCGCACTGGCGGCCGCCAAACGGGCCGGGGCCAGCTACTGCGATGTCCGCATCGGCCGCTACCTCAACCAGGCGGTGATCACCCGCGAGGCGCGGGTGCAGAACGTCACCAACAGCGAATCGTCCGGGATCGGCATCCGGGTCATCGTCAATGGGGCGTGGGGCTTTGCCGCCACCCACCAGCAGACCCCGGCCGCGATCCTGGCCACAGTGGAGCAGGCCGCCGCCATCGCCCGCGCCAACGCTACCATCCAGACCCGCCCGGTACAGCTGGCGCCGGTCAAGGGGGTGGGCGACGTGAGCTGGAAGACGCCGATCCGCAAGAACGCCATGGCGGTGCCGATCAAGGACAAGGTCGACCTGCTGCTGAGCCTGAATGCGGCAGCGACCAACGCTGGCGCCGACTTCATCAACTCCACCCTGTTCCTGGTCAACGAGCAGAAGTACTTCGCCTCCAGCGATGGCTCGTTCATCGACCAGGACGTGCACCGGATCTGGCTGCCGTTCACCGCCACCGCCATCGACAAGGGCACCGGCAAGTTCCGTACCCGCGCCGGGCTGTCCTCGCCAATGGGCATGGGCTATGAATTCCTGGATGGCGAGGCCAGCGGCAAGATCCAGCTGCCCGGCGGGATCACCGCCTACCGTGACTCGTACGATCCAGTGGAAGACGCTATCGCCGCCGCGCGCCACGCCCGCGAAAAGCTCAAGGCCCCCTCGGTCAAGCCCGGCAAGTACGACCTGGTGCTGGACCCGTCCAACCTGTTCCTGACCATCCACGAGAATGTCGGCCACCCGCTGGAGCTGGACCGCGTCCTCGGCTACGAGGCCAACTACGCCGGCACCAGCTTCGCCACGCTGGACAAGCGCGACGCCGGCTATCGCTGGGGCAGCGAGCGGGTCAACTTCTTCGCCGACAAGACCGCGCCGGGCAGCCTGGGCGCGGTGGGCTACGACGACGAAGGGGTCAAGACCAAGCGCTGGGACCTGGTCAAGGACGGCATCCTCGTCAACTACCAGGCCACCCGCGATGAAGTGCACCTGCTGGGCGAAACCGAATCGCACGGCTGCAGCTACGCCGACTCCTGGTCCAGCGTGCAGTTCCAGCGCATGGCCAACGTGTCGCTGGCACCGGGCAAGACCCCGCTGAGCGTGGCCGACATGATCAAGGACGTGGAGAACGGCATCTACATCCACGGCCGCGGCTCGTATTCCATCGACCAGCAGCGTTTCAACGCGCAGTTCGGCGGGCAGCTGTACTTCCAGATCAAGAACGGGCAGATCGCCGGCATGGTCGAAGACGCCGCGTACCAGATCCGCACGCCGGAGTTCTGGAACGCGTGCAGCGCGATCTGCGACGAGCGCGATTTCCGCTTCGGCGGTTCGTTCTTCGATGGCAAGGGCCAGCCTGGCCAGGTCTCGGCGGTGTCGCACGGCTCGGCGACCACGCGTTTCGACGGCATAAACATCATCAACACCGCACGCAGCCTGGGCTGAGCCGCCCGGCCACCGTGCCAAACGTCACTACCGTTGGACCGCCGCGCCCGCAAGAATCGATGCACCGCTGTACCGCTGATCCCGCCTTGTTCCTGCCACCCCCACACCGACGTGGAGAGCTGCCTTGCAAAGACGTGACTTCCTTGCCCTGACCGGGCTTACCGCTGGCGGCCTGATCGTGCCGGCGTTCTTCGGCAAGGTGATTGCCGCCGAGCAGCTGCACAGCACCCTGGACCCGGCGCTGAAGAAGCGCCTGGCCGATGCCGCGCTGGCCGCTGCCCGCCAGGGCGGCGCCACCTACTCCGATGTACGTATCGGCCGCTACCTGCGCCAGTTCGTGATCACCCGCGAAGACAAGGTGCAGAACGTGGTGAACACCGAGTCCACCGGTGTGGGCATCCGCGTGATCGTCAATGGTGCCTGGGGCTTTGCCGCCACCAACCAGCTCAACCCGACCGACGTGGCGCGTGCCGCCCAGCAGGCGGTGGCCATCGCCAAGGCCAATGCCGGCGTGCAGACCGCCAAGGTGCAGCTGGCCGCAGCGCCAGGCGTGGGCGAGGTGAGCTGGAAGACGCCGATCCGCAAGAACGCGATGGAGGTGCCGATCAAGGAAAAGGTCGACCTGCTGCTGGACGTCAATGCCGCCGCGATGGGCGCCGGCGCCAGCTTCGTCAACTCGATGCTGTTCCTGGTCAACGAGCAGAAGTACTTTGCGTCCACCGATGGCTCCTACATCGACCAGGACGTGCACCGCATCTGGGCGCCGATGACGGTCACCGCCATCGACAAGGCCAGTGGCAAGTTCCGCACCCGCGAAGGCCTGTCCGCGCCGATGGGCATGGGTTACGAATACCTCGATGGCGCCGCGAGCGGCAAGGTGCTCACGCCGAACGGCGTGGTCAACTACGGCTTGTCCTACGACATGAAGGAAGACGCCATCGCGGCGGCCAAGCAGGCGCAGGAGAAGCTGAAGGCGCCGTCGGTCAAGCCGGGCAAGTACGACCTGGTACTGGACCCCTCGCACACCTGGCTGACCATCCACGAATCGGTCGGCCACCCGCTGGAACTGGACCGCGTGCTGGGCTACGAGGCCAACTACGCCGGCACCAGCTTCGCCACCCTGGACAAGCGCGAACAGCACTTCCAGTACGGCAGCGACCTGGTCAACATCTTCGCCGACAAGACCCAGCCGGGCAGCCTCGGCGCGGTGGCCTACGACGACGAAGGCGTCAAGACCAAGCGCTGGGACCTGATCAGCAACGGCAAGCTGGTGGATTACCAGACCATCCGCGACCAGGCCCACATCCTGGGCAAGACCGAATCGGACGGCTGCTGCTATGCCGATTCCTGGTCCAGCGTGCAGTTCCAGCGCATGGCCAACGTGTCGATGGCACCGGGCAAGACCCCGCTGAGCGTGAGCGACCTGATCAAGGACGTCGAGAACGGCATCTACATCATCGGCGACGGCTCGTTCTCCATCGACCAGCAGCGCTACAACGCGCAGTTCGGCGGCCAGCTGTTCTATGAAATCAAGAACGGCCAGATCACCCGCATGCTCGAAGACGTGGCCTACCAGATCCGCACCCCGGAGTTCTGGAACGCCTGCAGCGCCGTGGCCGACGAACGCGATTACCGCCTGGGCGGTTCGTTCTTCGACGGCAAGGGCCAGCCGGGCCAGGTCTCGGCGGTCTCGCACGGTTCGTCCACCGCGCGCTTCAACGGCATCAACGTCATCAACACCGCGCGCAGCCTCGGCTGACCGGTCAGGAGCCCTTATTCCATGAGTATCTTCACCGAAGCCCAGGCCAAGGCCATCCTCGACAAGGTCATCGCGCTGTCCAAGGCCGATGAGACCACCGCGGTGCTGGCCGGCTCGATCAACGGCAACATCCGTTTCGCGCTCAACAACGTCTCCACCAGCGGCATCGTCGACAACACCGAACTGGCCGTCACCGTGGCCTTCGGCAAGCGCGTCGGCACCGCCTCGATCAACGAGTTCGACGACGCCGCGCTGGAGCGCGTGGTCCGCCGTGCCGAGGACTTGGCCCGCCTGGCCCCCGAAAACCCGGAGTTCCTGCCGGCCATCGGCAAGCAGGCCTACACCGCCAGCCCGACCTTCAGCGAATCCACCGCCGCCATCGACCCGGCGTTCCGCGCCAAGGTCGCCGCCGATTCGATCGCGCCCTGCCGTGGCAACGGCCTGATCGCCGCCGGCTTCCTGGAAGATGGCCAGGGTTTCCAGGCCACCGCCAACAGCAACGGCAACTTCGGCTACCAGCGCACCACCAACTTCGACTACACCTGCACGGTGCGCACCGAAGACGGGCGCGGTTCGGGCTGGGTGGGCCGCAACCTGAAGGACGCCGCCGACTTCAAGGCCGACCAGGACGTGCGCATCGCCATGCGCAAGGCCACCGAATCGTCCGAAGCCAAGGCGCTGGAGCCGGGCAAGTACACCGTGATCCTGGAACCGGCGGCCGCTGCCGGCCTGATCAGCTTCATGATGAATTTCTTCGATGCGCGCTCGGCCGATGAAGGCCGCAGCTTCCTGTCCAGGAAGGGCGGCGGCAACAAGCTGGGCGAGCAGGTCTACGACCCGCGCGTGAACATGTACGCCGACCCGTGGCACCCCGAGGCACCGGTGCTGCCGTGGGACCAGCAGGGCCTGCCGCGCAACAAGCTGGCCATCATCGAGAACGGCAAGGTCGCCAACCTGGATTACTCACGCTTCTGGGCGCAGAAGCAGGGCAAGACCGCCAATGCCACCCCGGGCAACCTGCTGATGAGCGGCGGCGACAAGAGCACCGCCGAGCTGGTGCGCGGCACCCAGAAGGGCATCCTGGTCACCCGTACCTGGTACATCCGCATGGTCGATCCGCAGACCGTGCTGCTCACCGGCCTGACCCGCGACGGTACCTTCTATATCGAAAACGGCCAGATCAAGTACCCGGTGAAGAACTTCCGCTTCAACGAATCGCCGGTGATCATGCTCAACAACATCGAAGAGCTGGGCAAGCCGGTACGTGTGGCCGGTGACGAATCCAGCTTCGTGATGATGATCCCGCCGATGAAGCTGCGCGATTTCACCTTCACCTCGCTGTCCGACGCGGTCTGATGGCGCGCGTGCGGCAATGAACCGCGCGCAGTTCCTGCGGTTGATGCTCGGTGGGGCCGCCCTGGCGGCCCTGCCCTCGTTCGCCCGCGCGCAGGCCGGGCGTTACGACTTCTGGTTCACCCGCCTCAAGTACGACTCCGGGGACTGGGACGTGGACGCGCGCATGCCGTCCAACCTGATCACCTCGCTGATCGACTACACCACGCTGCGGGTCGACCCGACCGAGCATGTGGTGGCACTGTCCGACCCGCGCATGCTGGAGGCTCCGTTCTGCTACCTGGCCGGGCACAAGCTGGTGGAGTTCAGTGCGGCTGAGCGGCAGAACTTCGTGCGCTATGTGCGCAACGGCGGCTTCGTGTTCGTGGATGACTGCAACCACGATATCGATGGATTGTTCGCCAAGTCGTTCGAAGCGCAGATGGCCAAGCTGTTCGGGCCGGCCGCTCTGAAGAAGCTGCCCAATACGCATGTGCTGTATCGCAGCTTTTTCAGGTTCCCGGACGGGCCACCGGCCACCGGCTTCGAGCTCAATGGCTGGGGCGATGACCTCGTGCACGATTACCTCAAGGGGATCGAGGTCGATGGTCGGCTGGGCGTGCTTTACAGCAATAAAGACTACGGCTGCGAGTGGGACTATGACTGGCGCAACAAACGGTTCCTGGCCGAGGACAACACCCGGTTCGGCGTGAACATCGTGATGTATGCGTTGAACAACTAGGTTTCGCTGATTTCTTCAGCCACGCAGGGCGTGGCTCTACATTCATTGCTGCGAGCGTGCCATGCAAAACGATAGCCCCATTGACGCCCTTCTCTCCAAGCTGCAGCCCCTGCGCGATGCGCTGGGTACGGCCGTGGTCGGCCAGCATGATGTGGTGGAGCAGCTGCTGATCGGCCTGCTGGCCGGTGGCCATGTGCTGCTGGAAGGCGCGCCAGGGCTGGGCAAGACCCTGCTGGTGCGTTCGCTCGGGCAGGCGCTGGAGCTGCAGTTCCGGCGCGTGCAGTTCACCCCGGACCTGATGCCCAGCGACATCCTGGGCACCGAGCTGCTGGAGGAAGACCACGGCACCGGCCACCGCCATTTCCGCTTCCAGCAGGGCCCGATCTTCACCCACCTGCTGCTGGCCGACGAGCTCAACCGCACCCCGCCCAAGACCCAGGCGGCGCTGCTGGAAGCCATGCAGGAACGCACCGTCAGCTACGCCGGCACCACCTACCCGTTGCCGGCGCCGTTCTTCGTGCTGGCCACGCAGAACCCGATCGAGCAGGCCGGCACCTACCCGCTGCCCGAAGCCCAGCTGGACCGGTTCCTGCTGCACGTGCGGGTGGACTACCCCACCGAGCAGGAAGAGCGCGACATCCTGGTGCAGACCACCGGCAGCAGCAGTGGCGCTGTTCCCAAGGTGATGCACGCCGAGGATGTGCTGGCCCTGCAGGCGGCGGTACGGCAGGTGCATGTGAGCGATGACGTCCTGAGCTGGATCACCCGTCTGGTGCGCGCCAGCCGTCCGGGTGCCGGTGCGCCGGAGGCGGTGAACCATTGGATTAAGTGGGGCGCCGGCCCGCGCGCCGGGCAGTCGCTGGTGCTGGCGGCCAAGGCGCGCGCGTTGCTGCAGGGGCGTTTCGCGGCCACCCGCGACGACGTGCAGGCGCTGATCGCACCGGTGATGCGCCACCGCCTGCTGCTGTCGTTCGCCGCCGAAGCCGAGCAGAAGGGCGCCGACGATGTGATCGCCGCGCTGCTGCAGGCCGTGCCCTTCCCTGCCTGAGCCCGCCGTGAGCCCGCACGCCCCGATCGCCATTCCCGCCGATGTCCGCAGCCGCCTCAAGGCGCTGCGGCTGTTGCCGCGGCGTGCGATTGGCGCGCAGGGCATCGGCCAGCATGCCAGCCGCAGCCGTGGCGCCGGGCTGGAATTCGCGCAGTACCGCGCCTACGAGCCCGGTGACGAACTGCGCCAGATCGACTGGAAGCTGTATGCGCGTTCGGACCGCTTCTTCGTGCGCGAGTCCGAGCGCGAAAGTCCGGTCACGATCTGGATCCTCGTCGATGCCACGGCATCGGCCGGGCAGGCCGACCGTGCACGCCCCGCGGTGTCGCGCCTGGACCATGCCTGCGCCACCGCGGCCTGCATCGTGGAACTGGCGCTGCAGCAGGGGGACCGCTTCGGCCTGGTCGCCATCAACGGCGACGGCGTGCAGCTGGTACCGGCCGGCAGTGGTGCGCGCCAGCGCGACCGCATCCACCTGCTGCTGCACCGCCTGCGTGCGCGTGGCGCATGGCCCGCAGCGGACGCGCTGCGCCCGGTCTGGGAACGCGTACAGGCCAACGACATGCTGGTGGCGCTGGGGGATGGCTTCGACGACGCCGGCACCGTGCTGCTGGAGCGGTTGGCCGCCGCCCGCCGCGATGTGGTGCAGCTGCAGATCCTGACCGCCGACGAGCGTGATTTCCCGTTCCAGGACGGCCACCGCTTTCGCGATCCGGAAACGGGTGAAGAGCTGCTGGGTGATGGCCGCGCGATCCGCGACGCGTACCTGGCCCGCTTCGCCGAGGCCCAGCGCGTGCTGCAGGCACGGTTGCAGCGCGGCGGCGTTGCCCATGTGGTGACCCATACCGACCAGCCGCTGGACGCGCCGCTGCGCCTGCTGGCGGGGAGCGTGCGATGAGCCTGTCGCTGCTGTTCCCGCTGGGCCTGCTGGCGCTGGCGTCACTGCTGGTTCCGTTGCTGATCCATCTGGCGCGCCGCCACCACTACGCGCCTCTGGAGTTCGCCGCGCTGCGCTGGCTGCGCGCGAAGGCCCGCCCGCGCCAGCGGATCCGCTTCGACGAATGGCCGCTGCTGCTGGTGCGCCTGTTGCTGCTTGCCGCGCTGGCCGTATTGCTGGCCCGGCCGCTGCTGCACGGCGCGCCGGTGCAGACGCCGGCATGGGTGGTAGTGGCACCGGGACTGAGCCCGCCTACGCTGCCCGCAGGCAGCGAGGGTCGCTGGATGGCGCCCGGATTCCCGCCGCTGCAGGACACTGCGCCGGCCGGCCAGCAGCCGCTTGCAAGTCTGCTGCGCGAGCTGGATCAAACCCTGCCTGAGGGCACGGAGTTAACGGTGTACGTCCCCGATCCCATGCCCGGGCTCGACGGCGAACGGCCACGGTTGTCGCGTGCGGTGAACTGGCGGCCGGTGGCGATGCCGGTGGGCGCGCCGGTGCAGGACAGCGCGCCGCAGCTGCGCGTCAGCGGCAACGACCAGGAACCGTCCGAATGGGGTGTGCTCGATGCCCTGCAGCGCGCGTGGAGCGGGCAGCCGCTGTCGGCGCCGCTCGCTACCGATGCCGCGCCGGAACAAGGTCAGGTAGGCGTGTGGCTGGCCGATGCGCCACTGCCCGCCGCTTGGCAGGCCTGGGTGCACGATGGCGGCAGCGTGTTGGCTGTGTCGACCAAGGCGGCCACCGGTACCGGTACGACGGTGCTGCAGGATGCCAGCGGCAAGGCAGCGGTCATGCGTCATGCGCTCGGTCGCGGACAGGTGCTGCGCTTTACAGCCGCGCTGTCACCCGATGCACTGCCGATCGTGCGCGAACCCTCCTTCCCGCGTCGCCTGCTGGAACAGGTGCGGCCGCTGCCGTCGCCGCAACTGGCGCCGGCTGCCGTGCAGGCGCCGCTGATCGGTGCCAGCCCGCCGCTGGCACAGCCGCGTGATCTGGCGACCTGGCTGCTGGCGGTGATCGTGCTGCTGTTCGCCCTGGAGCGTTGGATGGCCACCGCACCGCGACGCGGGGCAAGCGCATGAACCGCGTTCACCAGGCATGGCAGCGCGCGCGTCGCCGGCGGTGGTGGATCACCGCAGTGCTGCTGGTGCCACTGGCGCTGGCCCTAACCGCCATCGCCGCGCGCGTGGCGGGCATCAACATCGGCTCCATCATGCTGCTGGCAGCCCTGCTGGTCGTCGCAGGTACGGCCACATGGCGCGCGCGACGGCTGGACCGGCACTGGCTGGTGCGCCAGCTGGACACGCATACCATCGCGCAGGACAGCGCCGATCTGCTGTTCACCGATACCGCCACACTCAATCCCCTGCAGCAACGCCAGCAGGCGCGCATCACCGCCGCGCTGCAGGCCGCGCCGCCGGACCTGCGCACCGCATGGCCGAAGCGCTGGCTGGCCGTGTCGTGGTGTGGCGGAGTGCTGGTGGCCGTGCTCGCCGCAGGCTGGCCTGCACCGGGCGCACCGCTGCCGGGCCTTCCCGGCCGTGCTACGCCTCCCGCCAGCCCGGCCCAACCGCCCAGCCTGCTGTCCTCCCGGTTGCAGATCCAGGCACCGGCCTACACCGGCCAGGCACTGCGCACCCAGACCGCACTGGACGCCAAGGTAGTGCAGGGCAGCGTCCTGGACTGGTCGCTGCGTTTCAGCGCACAGCCCACGCAGGCCGCGTTGCAGCTGCACGACGGCACCCGCATCGCGCTGCGCCGCGATGGCGAAGCGTGGGTGGCGCAGTGGAAGGCGGCCAGGCCCACGCTGTACCGCATCGTGACCGAGCCGGCGCTGACCGCACCCAAGCTGTATCGCCTGGATGTGGTGCCCGACCGCCCGCCGAGTGTGCGCGTGATCGCACCGGATCGCACCCTGGTCCTGGCCACGCCCGGCCAGCGCCAATGGAGCCTGCAGTTCGAAGCCAGCGATGACTTCGGCGTGGCGGCCAGTGCCGAACTGCACCTGACCCTGGCCCAGGGCAGTGGGGAAAACATCACCTTCCGTGAGCAGCGCATCGCGCTGACCGGCACGGGCCCGGCCACCCAGCGCCGCTTCGCGCGCACGCTGGACCTGGCTGCACTCGGCGCCGACCCGGGCAACGATGTGATCGCGCAGCTGCAGGTGCGCGACAACCGCACGCCCACCGCGCAGACCGCGCAAAGCACCAGCCTGATCCTGCGCCTGCCCAGCGAAGAACAGGTGCTGGGCACGGATATGGAGGGCATGGTCAAGAAAACCCTGCCGGCGTACTTCCGCAGCCAGCGCCAGATCATCATCGACGCCGAAGCACTGATCAAACTGCGCCGCCAGCTGCCGGCCGAGGAATTCGTGAAGCGCTCCGATGCGATCGGCGTGGACCAGCGCATCCTGCGCCTGCGCTATGGCCAGTTCCTGGGTGAGGAAAGCGAAGGCGGCGCCAAGCCGCCGCCGACCAGTGACAGCCTGCCCACCAGCGATGCTCCGGCCGCTGATCACGATGAGGATCACGCGCACGACACCGCCAGTGCACAGGGTGGCCACGACGATCACGAGCACGGCGCAACCAGGGCCGACAGCGCCCCGGTCTTCGGCGCCGCCACCGACGTGCTCTCCGAGTACGGCCACACCCACGACCATGCCGAAGCAGCCACCCTGCTCGATCCGCAGACCCGCGCGATCCTGAAGGCCGCGCTGGACCAGATGTGGTCGTCGGAAGGTGAACTGCGCCAGGGCCGCCCCGAGCGCGCACTGCCGTTCGCCAACAAGGCACTGGCCTTCATCAAACAGGTGCAGCAGGCCGAGCGCATCTATCTGGCCCGGGTCGGGCCCGAGCTGCCGCCCATCGACGAAGGCCGCCGCATGACCGGCGACCGCACCGATCTCGGCAGCCGCTCCTCCACCATTACCCCCGTGGACGCACCCGATCCCGCCATCGTGGCGGTCTGGCAGCAGTTGGTCGACACCCGCAGCCCACCGGACCTCGACGCGCTGAGCCAGTGGCTGGGCCGCCATCAATCGCGACTGACCGACCCCCTCAGTCTCGCGGCGGCAGTCGAAGAACTGCGCCTCGCACCAGACTGTGCATCCTGCCGCACCACGTTGCGCGCACAACTGTGGCGCGCGTTGCAGCGACCATTGCCGCAGTTGGAACGCCGCAGCGCACCGGACCCGATGGCGCAGCGCTACCTGGATGCCCTGGAGGGCGCGCGATGAGCATGGCCCCATGGATCGCCATCGCCCTGGTCCTGATCACCCTCGCAGGCAGCGTACGCATCCTCCGCGCAGAGCCACGCCGTGCGTGGCTGCCTTCACCCGGACCCGCCGCATTGCTCGCGTTGCAGGCCCTGTCCACCCTGTTGCTCTACTTCACCCTCGTGCCACCACAGCGCAACGTGGAAGCGGGCCAGCTGACCGTACTGACCGGCAACGCCGCATCCGCAGGCACCGCGCCCGCCGGTGCAACCGTGATTGCGCTGCCCGAGGCACCGCCCAGCGCAGGCGCCGTACGCGCCCCCGACCTGGCCACCGCGTTGCGCCAGCATCCGGGCAGCACCTCGCTGCTGCTGGTCGGCGATGGACTGTCCGCGCGCGATCGCGATACCGCGTTGCCGCTGCGGGTAACCGTACAGTCCCCGGCCGCGCCCCGCGGCTGGCTGGAGCTTCAGCCGCCGTCGGTCACCGCACCCGGCGCGCTGTTCGAGATTGCCGCCCGTGCCGGGGGTGTCGACGGCGCGCGCGCCGAACTGCTCGACCCGGCTGGCGTGGTGGTCGATCGCGCGGCGCTGGACGCGCGGGGCAACGTGCGCCTGCACGGCAGCGCGCGCGCCGCAGGGCGCAGTGAATTCACCCTGCGCCTGCTCGACGCCCAGCAGCACGTCGCTGACAGCCTTCCGGTGCCGCTGCAGACCGTGGCCGCCCCGCCACCGCGGGTGCTGATCCTCGCCGGCGCGCCCGGCCCGGAACTGAAGTACCTGCGCCGCTGGGCCACCGATACCGGCCTGGTCGTGCAGGCCCAGGCCAGCGCCGGTGGTGGGGTGATGCTCGGCGATGCGCCGGTTGCCCTGAGCGCGGCGCGTCTGGCCGCCACCGACGTACTGGTACTCGACGAACGCAGCCTGGCGGCACTGAGTGCGGCGCAACGCACGCTGGTGCAGCAGGCGCTGCGCGACGGGCTGGGCGTGGTGGTACGCAGCAGCGGCCCGCTCAACGAGGCTAACCGGCAGGTGCTGCGCAACTGGGGGCTACCGGTGAGCGCCGGCAATCGCGCGTCATCCCTGCAGCTACCGGCCGATCCGGAAGCGGCGCTGCTACAGGCACGGCGCGGCCCGCAGCGCCCGTCCGCCGACAGCACCGCCTGGATGGACGAAGCCGACGCCGCGTCACATAGCGCCACGCCGCCCGCGCTGGAGCGGTTCGACGCGGTCGTGACCGGTGCGGATGCGTTGCTGCTCGACGCGAAGGGCAACGCCGTGGGCGGCTGGCGCAGCGTCGGTCGCGGCCGCGTTGCCCTGCTCCCGGTTACCGACAGCTACCGGCTGGTCCTGTCCGGCCGCGACGACCGCTACGCCGATCTGTGGTCGGGCGTGTTGTCCAAGGTCGCGCGCGCGCTGCCGGGTGCGCCTGCCATCCGCCTGCAGACAGCGACGCCCTGGTCGGGCGAGCGCGTGACCCTGTGCGAGGTACCCAACGGCACTCGCGTCCGCGACGCCGAAGGCCATGCGGTCGCCCTGCAGGTCGATCCGGCCAGCGGCAGCCAGCAGTGTGCCGGCTACTGGCCGCAGCAGCCCGGGTGGCACCAGCTCCAGCACGGCGACACCGTGCAGGCGTTCTATGTATTCGACCCGGCCACCGCGCAGCCGCTGCACCGCCAGCAGCTGCGCGCGGCCACTGCGGATCGCCTGGCTGAAACGAATGCCGCCTCGAGCGGAACGCCCGACAGCGTCCCCGGCCCCCGCTGGCCGTGGCTCCTCGCCTTCATCGCCGTCGCCGGCATGATGTGGTGGCTCGAGCGGCGTCGACGACCCGCCTCAGGTTGAACGCGTCCAGTCAGAAGCAGCGGGCGCCAACGAGATGATCCGCACATCGTTGCCTTCGCGCGTGTATACAAGAAGATGGCGGGTGCTTCTGCATACGTAGAGGCGTGTGCCCTTTAGAGGTCCCGGTCGCCAAGTGGCCACGCCGTCCAAGGCATCAGCCTCCTGCTCCATGTTCGCGTCCGCTTCCAACGAGGCGCGGTAGATCGCAGGATCTTCGTAGTCCATCGCGCGGGCGAATGCCGCATCAAGAAGTCGCTGGCGATCCTCCAGTGCCGAAGGTGTCCACAGGACGCTCACCTCTTCCGGTCCTTCCGCCTCATCATTTCATCCAGCTGCGCCAGATGCCTGGCTTTGATGTCGTCCATGTGCGCCTTTGCGTCCGCGCTCGAAAGCGACGGCCGGGTGTCAGCCAGCGCCTTTGCTGCGCCTTCGCGCAGAAACTCGGCATACGCCGCGTCCTCATGGCTTTGCTTCAGCGCCGCAGTCCGATCCGGTCGCCGACGCCGTTCCTCCGGCGCGGAATAGCCACTTGCATCAACGTGGTACCGATTGATGCCGAGCTCTCTGCGAAGCACGCGTACGGCGGCATCAAGTCCAGCGAACAGGCGGGTGGCCCCAGCCTTGGTGGCCAGTGCACGTTCTCCGATCCCAAGTTTGAACGTCACGGCATATCCGCCAGCCTGACCCACCAAGAGGGTGTCGTGAACACTGCCGGCAGCGGCAAGTTCCCGCGCGGTGGCGAGTTGTACTGTCTGCATCATGCCAGCCTCCCAATTAATCATTACTCGGGAATAATACAACCATTGCTCATGAACTGGCTGAAGCCGCTCATTTTGCCGACGCGGGGTCACACTCCGCCTCCACCCCACAGAATTTCATCGCGCGGCGCTGCTGGGCCGCGTCCAGCTGCGGCGGCGGGCGCGCGATGGCGGATTGGATCGGGTCCGGGGCGCGAGTCAGGGTATGCAGCCCCTGGGCGGTTCTTGCGATGCCGTAGTTGATGCCCATCATCAAATAGCCGCCGCGCATGCCCACCTCCTCCAGCGAGGGGGGTTCGTGCTAGACGCGGTTGAACGCGTTGGGCGCGGGCTGCACCGGGGATTTGAAGCGGTACAAGTCCACTGGCACGTCGTCCTCGGGCTTGAGCGCGCGCACCTCGCCCAGCGTGGTGACGCGGGCGTCCGCGCTGTCGGCGGGTTCGCCGCGATCCTGCTGGGCCTGGGCCCCGTTCGCCAGCAGCAGCCCGGCGATCAGTGTCGTTGTTGCCATCCCTGTGCGTAATGCCACGTGTCGTCCTGTCGGCAGCGTCCAGCGCGCAGCATACGGAGACGACCTTCAGATTTCGTTGCCCGTTCCCGACAGCAGTGCAGGCACTGAATCGTTCACCCGCCCGGCCGGCGATGTCTCAACCACTGAGACGCGTTTGTGTTTCCATGACGTCCTTTGCAGACCGTTGTTCCCATGGCCTACGAACTTGCCAAGCGCACCGAGGACGCCGAGCGCCGCCTCGCGACCACCGACGGGCTGCCCTCGCGCAACGGTGCGCTGCTCACCGCGCGGCTGCAGCAGCGCTACGCCGACCGCATCACCGGCAGCTTCACGATCCCCGGCCGCGAAGGCCGCTATGCGCCGATCCCGGCCGATGTGCCGGCCGCACTGACCGCCGCGCTGAAGGCGCGGGGCATCGAGCAGCTGTACAGCCACCAGGCCGAAGCATGGGAGGCCACCCAGCGGGGCGAGCACGTGGCCATCGTCACCCCCACCGCCAGCGGCAAGTCGTTGTGCTACACCCTGCCGGTGGTCAGCGCCGCCATGCAGGGCAAGGCCAAGGCCTTGTACCTGTTCCCTACCAAGGCGTTGGCCCAGGACCA
Organism: Stenotrophomonas sp. NPDC077420; assembly: GCF_044543385.1. Lineage (NCBI taxonomy): Bacteria > Pseudomonadati > Pseudomonadota > Gammaproteobacteria > Lysobacterales > Lysobacteraceae > Stenotrophomonas > Stenotrophomonas sp. NPDC077420. The sequence goes on along the minus strand of NZ_JBITVZ010000012.1, from coordinate 3,643 downwards.
GGTGGCCGAGCTGCTGGAGCTCAACCGCGCCGGCGACCTGGGGGTCAAGGCGTTCACGTTCGACGGCGACACCCCCGGCGATGCGCGCCAGGCGATCCGCCTGCACGGCGACATCGTGGTCTCCAACCCGGACATGCTGCACCAGGCCATCCTGCCGCATCACACCAAGTGGGCGCAGTTCTTCGAGAACCTGCGCTATGTGGTGATCGACGAGGTGCACACCTACCGCGGCGTGTTCGGCAGCCATGTCACCAATGTGCTGCGCCGGCTCAAGCGGATCTGCGCGTTCTACGGGGTGGAGCCGCAGTTCATCCTGTGCTCGGCCACCATCGGCAACCCGCAGGCGCATGCCGAAGCGCTGATCGAGGCACCGGTCACCGCCATCACCGAATCCGGCGCGCCGACCGGGCCCAAGCACGTGCTGCTGTGGAATCCGCCGGTGGTCAACGCCGACCTGGGCCTGCGGGCCTCGGCGCGTTCGCAGAGCAACCGCATCGCCCGCATCGCGATCAAATCCGGGCTGAAGACGCTGATCTTCGCGCAGAGCCGGCTGATGGTCGAGGTGCTCACCAAGTACCTGAAGGACATCTTCGACCACGACCCGCGCAAGCCCCCACGCATCCGCGCCTACCGCGGCGGCTACCTGCCCACCGAACGCCGCGAGACCGAACGTGCCATGCGCGCCGGCAACATCGACGGCATCGTCAGCACCTCGGCGCTGGAACTGGGCGTGGATATCGGCAGCCTGGACGTGGTGGTGCTCAACGGCTACCCCGGCAGCGTGGCCGCCACCTGGCAGCGCTTCGGCCGCGCCGGCCGACGCCAGCAGCCCGCCCTTGGCGTGCTGGTGGCCAGCTCGCAGCCGCTGGACCAGTACGTGGTGCGGCACCCGGACTTTTTCGCCGAGGCCTCGCCCGAACACGCGCGCACCGCCCCGGACCAGCCGTTGATCCTGTTCGACCACATCCGCTGCGCCGCGTTCGAGCTGCCGTTCCTGGCCGGCGACCCGTTCGGGCCGATCGACCCGCTGGTGTTCCTCGAAGCGCTGGCCGAAACCGAGGTGGTGCACCGCGAAGGCGACCGCTGGGAGTGGATCGCCGACAGCTACCCGGCCAACGCGGTGAGCCTGCGTTCGGTGGCCGACGGCAACTTCGTGGTGGTCGACCGCAGCGACGGCAAGCAGCAGATCATTGCCGAGGTGGATTACTCCGCCGCCGCGCTGACCCTGTACGAAGGCGCCATCCACATGGTGCAGTCCACCCCGTACCAGGTGGAGCGGCTGGACTGGGAAGGCCGCAAGGCCTATGTCACCCGCACCCACGTGGACTACTACACCGACAGCATCGACTTCACCAAGCTCAAGGTACTGGACCGCTTCGACGGCTGCATGGCCGGCCAGGGCGATTCGCACCACGGCGAAGTGCACGTGGTGCGGCGCGTGGCCGGCTACAAGAAGATCCGCTACTACACCCACGAAAACATCGGCTACGGGCCGGTCAACCTGCCCGACCAGGAACTGCACACCACCGCGGTGTGGTGGCAGCTGCCGCAGGGCCTGCTGCTGACCGCGTTCGATTCGAAACAGGAAGCACTGGACGGCTTCCTGGGCGCAGCCTATGCCCTGCACATCGTGGCCACGGTGGCGGTGATGGCCGATGCGCGCGACCTGCAGAAGGCGGTGGGCAATGGCGACGGCGCGTGGTTCGCGGTGGCCGACCAGAGCGGCCGTGGCCAGCTGCGCGGCGCCGAGTTCGACGCCAGCGCCATCGAACTGCAACAGCAGTTCGTGCCCACCGTGTACCTGTACGACAACTTCCCCGGCGGCGTGGGCCTGAGCGAGCCACTGTGGCTGCGCCAGGCCGAGCTGCTGCAGCGCGCGCAGGAACTGGTGCAGCGCTGCGACTGCAAGGCCGGTTGCCCCGCCTGCGTCGGCCCGGTGCTGGCCGGCCAGGAAGACGATGCCACCACGCCCAAAGCGCTGGCCTTGAAGGTACTGGCGCTGTTTGACGAACAGGCGCTGCCCGACGCCACACGCGAGCGCAGCGATGCCGAGGTAGTACCGTTTTGAGCCTGAGCCTGGACAAGCTGCGCCTGCTGCGGCGCCAGGCCGGTGACGCTACGCCGCGCCCGGCAACCGCCGAGCCCGCCGCCGTACCCGCACCCGCGGTGCCGGTGGCCGCCAATGATGCGCAGGCGCGACGCGCTGCGCCCGACTCGGTGTTCGCCTGGGTGGAGCAGGAAATCCGCCACAAGCCGACCGGTGCGAGCGCCCCCGTGCCGGCACCGCCACCGCTGCGCAGGCCCGATGTGGGTGGCCTGCACCGGCTGCTGGGGCTGCGTGATCGCGGTACGGCGGCGGCACGACCGCGCGCGAGCGCACAGGATCGGCATGTGCCGGGTGAGGAGATCGCACCGGGCCTGTTCCTGATCGAATCGTTCCTGCCGCAGGCCATCCCGACCCAGCCGCTGTCGCTGGCCTTTGCCAAACGCGACGGCGAAGCCGTGGCGCCACAGAACCTGATGTTCTTCGACACCGAAACCACCGGCCTGGCCGGCGGCACCGGCACCCGTGCCTTCATGATCGGCGCGGCCGACTGGCATTCCGATCCCGCGCGAGGCCAAGGGCTGCGCATCCGCCAGCTGCTGATGACCACGATGGCGGCTGAAATCGCCATGCTGCGCGAGTTTTCCAGCTGGCTGCAGCCCAGCACGGTGTTTTCCAGCTACAACGGCCGCTGCTACGACGCACCGCTGCTGAAGACCCGCTACCGGCTGGCCCGCCAGCGCTGCCCGATCACCCCGCTGGACCACGTGGACCTGCTGTTCCCCACCCGCCGCCGCTACCGCGGCACCTGGGAAAACTGCCGGCTGGCCACCGTCGAACGCAAGCTGCTGCAGATCGTGCGCGAAGACGACCTGCCCGGCTCCGAAGCCCCCGCCGCGTGGCTGAACTACCTGCGCGGTGGCAGCGCGGTGAACCTGCGCCGGGTGGCCGAGCACAACCACCAGGACGTGGTGACGCTGTCGCTGCTGATGCAGCGGTTGGTGGCCGAGGAGCAGCGCGAGCGGGAAGCGCTGGCACTGTCTGCACGTTCGCCGACCGGCTGAGGGGGCAGGCGTCGCGAATTCATCGCGTTGACGCCCTGTGCAGGCAGTGCCGTGCAAGCTTGGCGCACATCCCGCGTAAGGAGTGCACCATGCGTCTGCCCCTGTTGATGTTGCTCGGTTGTGCCCTCCCGCTGGCCGCGTGCAGCAGCCCGCCACCCAAGACCGCCGACGAGCCGCCGCAGGCGGTGGTGGACCCGGTGCCGGCGGGTTCCGAAGGGGTGGCCCCGTGCAGGGAGGAAGCCTTCAACGGCCTGCTCGGCAAAGTCGCCGACGCCGCGACGGTAGACAAGGCGGTCAAGGACAGCGGCGCCAAGCATGCCCGCGTGGTGAAGCCCAACATGGCGGTCACCATGGATTTCCGCCCGGACCGGGTGACCATCCAGGTCGACGCGCAGAACCGGATCACCAGCATCGGCTGCAACTGAGGTAGCGCCACGCAGTTGAGCTGACCCCCAAATGTTGGACAGTTGGGGGCTAGGTTGCGGAGGCTTGGGTCCGATATTGAATCGGACTCATGCCACCCAAGCCGAGCTTG
>NZ_JBITVZ010000011.1:0-141962 GCF_044543385.1 Stenotrophomonas sp. NPDC077420 | reverse complement strand
GGGCGAATTAAAAGGAGGAAGGGGGCGGCCGCAGGCCGACGCCGGGGGAAATTCGCCCACAAGGGCACGGCGGCCCCGCACTCGCCCCACCGGCAGCCGCGTCTCCTTTAAACCACGTCCGCCGCCACGAAGCCACCGGTCTGCCGCGCCCACAACCGCGCGTACAGGCCGCCGGCGGCGACCAGTTCGGCGTGGGTACCGGTTTCCACGATGCGGCCCTGGTCCATCACCACCAGCCGGTCCATGCGCGCGATGGTGGACAGGCGATGCGCGATCGCGATCACCGTCTTACCTGCCATCAGCTCGTCCAGGTTGTCCTGGATGGCCGCTTCCACTTCCGAATCCAGCGCCGAGGTCGCCTCGTCCAGCACCAGGATTGGTGCATCCTTGAGCAGCACGCGGGCGATGGCGATGCGCTGGCGCTGGCCGCCGGAGAGCTTCACCCCTCGCTCGCCGACATGCGCGTCATAGCCCTGCCGGCCCTCGCCATCGCGCAGGGTCTCGATGAAGCCTGCCGCGCGCGCCTTGGCCACCGCCGCACGCAGCTGTTCCTCGGTCGCATCCGGACGCCCGTACAGCAGGTTGTCGCGGATCGACCGGTGCAGCAGCGACGTGTCCTGCGTGACCACGCCGATCTGCCGACGCAGGCTTTCCTGGGTGACCTCGGCAATGTCCTGGCCGTCGATGCGGATATGCCCGCTTTCCAGGTCGTACAGGCGCAGCAGCACGTTCACCAGCGTCGACTTGCCCGCGCCCGAGGGCCCTACCAGGCCGATCTTCTCGCCCGGCTTCACCACCAGGTCCAGCCCCGCGATCACCCCGCCCTGCTTGCCGTAGTGGAAGTGGATGTCGTCGAACTGCACCCCGCCTTCGTGCACCACCAGCGGCACCGCATCGGCGCGGTCCTGCACGCTCAGCGGCTGCGAAATGGTGGTGATGCCGTCCTGCACCGTGCCGATGTCCTCGAAGATGCCGTTGATCGTCCACATGATCCAGCCGGACATGTTGTGGATGCGGATCACCAGGCCCGTGGCCAGCGTGATCGCGCCCACCGTGATGTTACCGTGGCTCCACAGCCACAGCGCCAGCCCGCAGGTACCGGCGATCAGGAAGCCGTTGACGATCGCGATGGTCAGGTCCATGCCGGTGGTGATCCGGGTCTGGCGACGATGCTTGACCGCCAGCTCCTCGATCGCCTCGGCCACATAGGCCTGCTCGCGCCCGCCGTGGGCGAACAGCTTCAGCGTGGGAATGTTGGTGTAGCCATCGACGATCCGGCCCATCGCCTTGGAGCGCGCCTCGGAGGCGATCCACGCCCGCTCCTTCGCGCGCGGCACGAAGTACACCATGATCACCACGTAGGCTGCCAACCACAGCACCAGCGGGATCATCAGCCGCCAGTCCGCCTGCGCGAACAGGTACAGCGCCGTGCCGGTGTAGACCACGATGTACCACAGCGAATCGACCATCTGCACCGCCGACTCGCGCAGCGACGTGCCGGTCTGCATGACCCGGTTGGCCATGCTGCCGGCGAAATCATTCTGGAAGAACGACAGGCTCTGGCGCACCACGTAGTTGTGCATCAGCCAGCGCGACCGGTTGCTCAGCCCGGGCACGATGGCCTGGTTGACCAGCAGGTTGTGCAGGCCCACCAGCACCGGCCGTGCGACGAGCGTGATGGCCGCCATCCACAGCAGCGTGTCGGCATGCCGCGCGAAGAAACCGGCATCCGGCTGCTCGCTGACCATGTCCACGATGCGGCCCAGGAAATCGAACATGGCCACTTCCACCAGCGCCAGCAGCAGCCCGGCCACCAGCGTGGCCAGCAGCACCGGCCAGACCGGGCGCAGGTAGTGGAGGTAGAACGGCAGCACGCGGCGCGGCGGCGTGCGCGCGTCGATCGGCGGAAATACGGGAATCAGCGACTCGAACCAGCGGAACATTCCATTTCCTGGAAAACAGGCAGGCCGCGATTATCCCACCGCGGCCTGCCGTTTGTTTTCACGGAGTCAACACCAGGTCCTGGAAATCGAAACTGAAGTCGGTCAGCGACGACACCGCCTGCATGCGCACCTCGCGCACCTTGCCGTCCGGATCCAGGCTGAAGTTCACGAATGCATCGGCGTTGAGCGAGCGGTCGTCCCAGCGCACGATGAACGTATCGTGCTGCCAGTGCTCCAGGGTGCCCACCAGCTGCGCCGTCCTGCCGAACCGCAGGCGCAGCGTGCCGGCACGCTGCTCGACGAACACCTCGCCATACCACGGGTCACGGTAGGTGCCGGCGTAGCCGGCCAGCGGCAGCGACGGCGTGGATTTCGGATCGCGCGCCGCCTGGTGCGCCGCCCAGCCCTCATCGGCCTTGTCCTGGGCCTTGGCCACCGCCGCGGCATACGCCGCCACCCAGTCGGTGGCCGGCGCCTTGAGATAGGCGTCCAGCACGTCCATGGTGACCGCGTTGAACGCCGCGCCCACTTCCTGGTTGGTCAGCACCACGATGCCCAGCTTCTGCTCCGGCACCAACGTCACCCGCGACACCATGCCCGGCCAACCGCCGGTGTGCCACACCAGCTTCTGCCCCCGGTAGTCGCTCAGGCTCCAGCCCTCGCCGTAGCCGGCGAAGTTCGGGCGCGCGGCAGCCAGGGCCGGCACGCTCGGTTCGGGCACCACCTGCGGGGTGATCATCTGCCACATCGCCTGCTGGCTCTTCGGGCTGAACAGCGCGGTGCCGTTTTCCAGCTTGCCCTGGGCCAGCTGCACGTTCATCCAGCGCGCCATGTCGTGCACGCTGGAATACACCCCGCCAGCACCGGCGTTGTTGGACCAGGTCAGCGGCGCCACCGTGCGCAGGTCGGTGAAGTTGAACTTGGCATGCCCGGTGGCGGCCTTGTCGCCCGGCTTCAGGTGGTCGGCATTGAAGCGGGTGCCGGCCATGCCCACCGGGGTGAAGATGTGCTGCTGCAGGAAGTCGGCGTACGACTGCCCGGAAACCTGTTCGATCACCTGCTGCGCCACCGCATACAGGATGTTGTCGTAGGCGTAGCGGTCGCGGAAGCCGGCTTTCAGCGGCACCTTGCCCAGCCGCTGCACCACCTCGGCGTTGCTGTAGGTGGTGGTCGGCCAGAACAGCAGGTCGCCCGCGCCCAGGCTGAGCCCGCTGCGGTGCGAAAGCAGGTCGCGGATGCGCATCTCGCCGGTCACGTACGGATCGGACATGCGGAACGACGGGAGGTGGTCGATCACGCGGTCGTCCATCTTCACCTTGCCCTGCTCGGCCAGCAGGTTCAGCGAGGTGGCCGTGAACGCCTTGGTATTGGAGGCGATGGCGAACAGGGTGTCGGCCTCGACCGGTGCCGGCTTGCCCAGCTCGCGCACGCCATAGCCGCGCTCGAAGACGATCTGGCCGTCCTTGACCACCGCCACCGCGATGCCGGGAATGTCGAACTGGCTGCGCACGCGTTCCACCGTGGCATCCAGCCGCTGCAGTTCGGCCGGCACGGTTGCCGACGCCAGGGGTGCGCACGCCAGCAGCACGAGGCCTCCGATCCAGGATGTGTTCAATCAGTCTCTCCGGTTGCATGTTGCAGGGGCGTCGAGGCCACCGACGGGCCGGTTACGCCAGGTTTCGCGCGATGGTAACGCGGCCGGTCGCAGGCTCGCCTGTGCCAGAAGCCGCCCACCCCGGAGCACCCGCATGACCGTCCCCACCGACCGCGGTTCCACCATCATTCCCTGCCTTCGCTACCGCGACGCGCGCGCGGCCATCGCGTGGCTGGAGCGTGCATTCGGTTTCCAGGCGCAGGCGGTCTACGCCGAAGGCGACATCGTGTACCACGCCCAACTGGTCTACGGCCGCGGCATGATCATGCTCGGCTCGGTCGACAACGGCGGCGACTGGGGCAAGCTGGTGGTGCAGCCGGATGAGATCGACGGGCGCGAAACCCAGAGTGCCTGCGTCGTCGTGACCGACCCAGATGCCCACTACGCGCGCGCCGTCGCGGCCGGGGCCGAGCTGGCGATCGATATCGCCGACCAGGACTACGGCGGCCGCGGCTATGCCTGCCGCGACCTCGAAGGGCACCTGTGGTGGTTCGGCAGCTACGACCCCTGGAAGGAGACCGACGCTTGAAGCACGCCGTTCCCGGACCGATTCATACCGGCATCGGCGGGTGGGTGTTCCCGGCCTGGCGCGGTGGCACGTTCTACCCCGCCGGCCTGCCGCAGCGCGAGGAGCTGGCGCATGCCAGCCGCCAGCTGGGCTGCATCGAGATCAACAGCACCTTCTACCGCGCGCAGAAGCCGGCGGTGTACGCGCAGTGGCGCGAGCAGACCCCGCCGGGCTTCAAATTCTCCGCCAAGGCGCCACGCACGATCACCCAGACCCACGACCTGGCGGCGGCCGGCGCACGCGCCGACACCTTCATCAACGGCATCACCGCGCTTGAGGATCGCCTGGGCCCGCTGGTGTGGCAGTTTGGCGATACCCATCCGGCGGGTGCACAGGAGTTCGATCGGTTCCTCGATGCCCTCCCCGGCAAGGCCAATGCACAGGTGCTCCGGCACGCACTGGAAGTGCGCAATCCGGCGGCTTGGACGCCGGAGCTGGTGGCCGTGGCGCGCGCGCACGGCGCGGCCCTGGTGTTCAGCGGCTCGCCCGATTACCCCAGCTTTGCCGACCCCACCGCGGATTTCATCTACGCCAGGCTGATGCAGTCGCGCGCCAACCTGCGCGCTGGCTACCCCGAGCGCACGCTGGAGCAGTGGTGCCTGCGTGCGATGCGCTGGGCGCGCGGCGAGGACAACCCCGACCTGCCGCACATCAGGGCCGACGCCCCTGCCAGTGGCCCCCGCGAGGTGTACATGCTGTTCATCGGCGCCGCCAAGCACCGCAACCCGGGCGCCGCCGTGGCGCTGCGAAAGCAGCTGGAGGGGGTAGGCGCGTAGGGCCGCGCCCTGCGTGGCAAGCAGGCGATATCACCACCGTCCAGCCATGCCGGGCGTGGCACGACGCATCGGGTTGCCCCAGAATAGCCGGATGCCGATGACCGACACCCGCAAAGCGCTGCTGCAAATCCATTTCTGCGTGCTGCTGTGGGGCGTGACCGCCATCCTCGGCAAGCTCATCAGCCTGCCCGCGCTGCCGCTGGTGTGGTGGCGCATGCTGCTGGTGGTGGCCATGCTGGCCCTGCTGCCGCGCGTCTGGCGCGGGTTGCGCCAGCTTTCCCCTGCCCTGTTTGCCGGCTACTGCGGCGTGGGCGCAGTGGTCGCCCTGCACTGGCTGACCTTCTACGGCGCGGTGAAACTGGCCAACGCCTCGGTGGCCGCCACCTGCATCGCGCTTGCCCCGGTGTTCACCGCGGTCATCGAACCCTGGGTCGCCAAGCGCCCCTTCCAGCTGCGCGAACTGGCCTTCGGGATTGCCGTGCTGCCCGGCGTGGGCATGGTGGTCGGTGGCGTGCCGGACGGCATGCGCCTGGGTGTACTGGTCGGTGCGATGTCCGCACTGCTGGTGGCCATTTTCGGTTCGCTCAACAAGCGCCTGGTCAGCCACGCCGACCCGCTCACCGTCACCGCGGTGGAGCTGGGGGCCGGCACCATCACCCTGACCCTGCTCGCGCCGCTGCTGCCGTTCCTGCTACCCGCGCTGGCCAGCCCGCTGTGGGTGCTGCCGGACCTGCACGACAGCCTGTTGCTGCTCGCCCTGGCCGGGATCTGCACCCTGCTGCCGTTTGCCCTCGCGCTGGTCGCGCTGCGCCACCTCAGCGCCTACACCGTGCAGCTGGTGACCAACCTGGAGCCGGTTTACGCGATCCTGCTGGCGATGGTGCTGCTGAGCGAACAGCGCGAACTGACCCCGCTGTTCTACGCCGGCGTGGCGATCATCGTCGGCGCGGTGTTCCTGCACCCGCTGCTCAATCGACGCAGGAAAGTGCAGCATCCGGAAATCCTGGGCACCGCCGAAGCGCGCAACATCGCCGAGTGAACCGGGACCCGCGCGTCGGGTAGAGCCGACGGGTAGAGCCGACTGTCAGTCGGCTGCCTTTCGCGCGAAAAGCAGCGGACTAACAGTCCGCTCTACCGATCCGTTTTCCGATCCGTTTTGCCGGTCCGTTTACCCGATCCGTTTTACGGGCCCGTTTCACCTATCCGTTGTGCCAATCCGTTTTCCCGATCCGTTTCCCGATCCGTTTTCCCGAACCGTTTCCCGATCCGTTTCACCGACCCGTTCTACCAATCGGTCTTACCGGCCAACGCGTCCGCCATCACCGTTCGGGCCAGTACCACGCCGGCGCGTCCAGCAGCCCCTGCCCGACCATCGTGGTGCGGCTCATCTGCTTCTCCAGCGCGATCGGGGTGCACAGCGGTGACTCGCGCAATGCCGCCACCAGCCGCGTGGCATGCGAGACCACCCACAGCTGGCTGCGCGCGGTCGCGGCGATGATCAACCGGCCCAGCGCCGGCAGCAGGTCCGGGTGCAGGCTGGTTTCAGGCTCATTGAGCACCATCAGCGGCGGCGGTCGCGGCGTATGCAGCGCCGCGATCAACAGCAGGTAACGCAGCGTGCCGTCGGACAGCTCTGCCGCCGTCAACGGCCGCAGCAGTCCCGGCTGTACGAACTTCAGGTGCAGCCGCCCCTCGCTGCCGTCGATCTGCACCTGCGCCCCCGGGAACGCGTCGTCCACTGCCGCCGCCAGCCCCTGTGCATCGCCGATCTCCACGATGGTCTGCCACGCCGCCGCCAGGTCGCCCCCGTCATGCGCCAGCACCGGCGTCCGGGTCGCCAGCGGCGACTGCCGCGCCGGCGCCCCGGCGTCGGTGCGGAAATGGTCGTAGAAGCGCCACGCCCGGATCGTCTCGCGCAGGCGCATCACCTCCGGCATCCGCTGCGGATCGGCCAGCTGCGAAAAAATGCTGTCGAAGACCGACAGGTGCTCGTCCACCACCTCCCATGAACGCCCCGCGCGACGCCGCACCAGCGGCCCGCGTCGTTCCACCAGCACCGCACTACGGCGCAGGAATGGACCGGCCCAGATGCTCTCGCATTTGATCTGCGGGTCCAGCGCGAACGCCGACGCACTGGGCACGGGGAACCCCAGGTCGATCGCATAGCCCAGGTCCTCCCCCGCAAATCCCAGCCGCAGCGCCACCGGCTCGCCGCGCGCGGTGCCCTGCACCGGCACCTCCCCCTGCAGCATCCCCCGGCTGGTCTGGCCCGGCCCCGCCCACAGCGCCGAACCCAGCCCGCCCTCACGCGCCAGCGCCGCCGCTACCCCGCCGCGTGCCGTGTCGGCCAGCAACCGCAAGGCGCGGTACAGGCTGGACTTGCCACTGCCGTTGTCGCCGGTCACCAGGTTCAGGCGTCCCATCGGCACCACCAGCGCGTGCAGCGAGCGGTAACCGGAAATGGCGAGGGTCTGGAGCATGGGCAGGGTCCACGGGAAGTCGGGGAACAGCATGCCAGGCAGGGGTCGCAGGTGATGCGAATGGCCGGGAGCAGCCGGGCAGCGCCCGGCGCTAGAGGGCAACCTCGACGCGATTGCGGCCATTGCCCTTGGCCCGGTACAAGGCCGCGTCAGCGCGCGCCACCGTCTGCTCGACGGTGTCGCCCGCGCGGTGCGCCGCCACCCCGATGCTCACCGTGACCGGGAAGCCCAGTGGCAGGTCCGACACCGCCATGCGCAGGAAATCGCACTGCACTTCCGCCGTGCGCAGTTCCGTGTCGGGCATCAGCACCACGAACTCCTCGCCACCGTAACGCGCCGCCATGCCGCGCCCGGAGAACTGCGCGCGCAGCAGCACGCCCAGCTCGGCCAACACCCGGTCGCCGGTGGCGTGGCCGTTGAAATCGTTGATCTGCTTGAAGTGGTCGATATCCACCAGCGCCACCGCCGTCTGCCGCGGCTGGCCATCCGCGTCCAGCAGCGACGCCTCCAGCGCCACCGACATCGCGCGGCGGTTCGGCAGGCCGGTCAGCACGTCGGTACGGCTCTGTTCGGCCAGGTCGGCGTTCTGGGCCAGCAGCACGTCGTGGTACTCGCCCAGCAGCCGCTCATAATCGTCCCGCTCCAGCATGTGGTTCTGGATATCCAGCGCGAAGCGGCGCAGTTCCATCACCAGCATCACCTGCCGCGACAGCGCTTCCAGTGCCTCGGTCTGCACCGGATCGAGCTGCTGGGGCTGCGGGTCGAACACGCACAGCGTGCCCAGCGGCAGGCCGTCGGTGCTGATCAAGGGCGCGCCGGCGTAGAAGCGCACATGCGGTGCGCCGGTGACGATCGGGTTGTCGTGGAAGCGCGCGTCGGCACGCGCGTCTTCGATCACCATCACCTGTTCGGGTTGCAGGATCGCGTGGCCGCACATCGACTCGGACCGCGGCAGCTCGGCCGCGTCAGCGCCCTGGATGGACTTGAACCATTGCCGTTCGGCGTCGATCAGGGTTACGGCGGCCATCGAGGTGCCACACACCGCCTTGGCGATGGTGACCAGGTCTTCGAAGGATTTTTCCTTCTCCGAATCCAGGATCCGGTAACGGTACAGCGCCTGCAGGCGCACAGCCTCGTTGACAGGCTTCTCGGGCTTGATCATGCAACGGGTCGCATCCGGGAGCTGCCCGCAGTCTAGCCGGTCGGCGCGGGCCGCGGGTTAGCGGCCCGTGCAGGTCACCAGTCCAGCTGCTTGGGCAGCAGGCCTTTCAGCTCGGCGTCGGTGAGGTTGCGCCATTGGCCCGGCTTGAGCGCGCCCAGCTTGATGTTGTCGATGCGTACCCGGCGCAGCTGGGTGACCCGGTAGTCGAACGCCGCGGCCATCAGCCGGATCTGCCGGTTGAGGCCCTGCTGCAGCGTGATCCGGAACCCGAACTTGGCGATGCGCGCGGTCCGGCACGGCAGGGTGGTTTCGTTGTGGATGCGGACGCCACGGGCCATGCCGCGCAGGAATTCGTCGGTGACCGGCTTGTTCACCGCCACCATGTATTCCTTCTGGTGGTGGTTCTCGGCCCGCAGGATCTGGTTGACGATGTCGCCGTTGCTGGTCATCAGGATCAGCCCTTCCGAATCCTTGTCCAGGCGGCCGACCGGGAAGATGCGCTGCTCATGGCCGACGAAGTCGACGATGTTGCCCTTGACCGCGCTTTCGGTGGTACAGGTGATCCCGACCGGCTTGTTCAACGCGATGTAGACGTGGCGGCGGCCGCCGGGCTTCTTCGCTTCGCGGGCGCGCAGCGGCTGGCCGTCGACCAGCACCACGTCGCCCTCGCCTACCGCCGCACCGGTGCCGGCCACCTGGCCGTTGACGGTGACGCGGCGTTCGCCAAGCAGGCGGTCGGCTTCACGCCGGGAACAGAAGCCGGTGTCGGCGATGAATTTGTTGAGTCGGGTTGTCATTGCGCCATTATCCGGCAAAACCCGCGCCGCGACCGGCTCAGGCGATCAACGGATCATCCGGCGGCAGCCGCTGTTCACCGTCGCAGACCTGGTCGCGGCCGGCACGCTTGGCCCGGTACATGGCATGGTCGGCCCGGCGCAGCAGCCCGGCCAGGTCGTCGCGGCCCGGCCGCAGCACGGCCAGCCCGATGCTCACCGTCACGTCCAGGCCGGAAATGCCCAGCGGTGCAGCAACAGCGGCCATCTGCCGGCGCACGTTTTCCAGCCGCGCCAGCGCCGCGCCGTGCGAGGCACCCGGCAGCAGCACCAGGAATTCCTCACCGCCCATCCGGATCACGTCGTCCTGCATCCGCACCGCGCCGCGCAGGCCGCGCGCCACCGCGACCAGCACCTGATCGCCGACCTCATGGCCAAAGCGGTCGTTGATGTCCTTGAACAGATCGATGTCGAGGAAGCCGATCGCCAGTGCCTGCTGTTCGGCGGTGGCCCGCGCCAGGTGCCGGGTCAGCAGGTGCAGGCCGTGGCGCCGGTTGGGCAGCCCGGTCAGCGCATCGGTGTCGGCCAGCTGGCGCATTTCGTCGCGCTGTTGGCGCAGCCGGCCCAGGCGCAGGTTGAGCGCGTAGGCCGCCATCATCAGCAGCCAGGTCGCCGCCAGCTGCAGCGCCTCGATCCGGTAGGAGACCAGCCATTGCTCCTGCAGCGCATCGGCAATGATCAGGATCCACCACGGCGCCAGCGCGATCAGTCCCGCCAGCGCGTACCCGTCGCCCTTCAGCAGCGCCCACACGCCAACGCCCAGGCAGACCACGCAGCCCAGCACGAACGCCAGCTCCAGGCCGGCGGCCATCCAGGTCAGGCCGGTCACGCCCATCATCGGCACGCACGCCCCGACCAGCACCAGTCCCCACAGCACCCCGCGCTGCCCGGTGCGCGAGCCCGGCCACAGGCGCGCGCCGCCGTTGAGCCGCCACAGGATCGGCAGCAGCAGGGCCAGGGCGACGGTGGTGAGCGTGATCAGCCACCAAGGGGCTCGGCCGTACACCGGCAGCCAGGGTTCGGGGTAGCCACTGAGCCCGCCCAGTACGGCCTGCCACAGCACGAACACGGCACAGATCGCCACGTAATAGAGGAAGGTGCGGTCGCGGGTCGTGGCAAAGCCCATCAACGCGGACAACGCCAGCGCGATCGCCACCGCGATGCAGGCCGCGCGCACCAGCAGGCGCGCGGTATCGTTCTGCTGGACCGGACTGGGTGCGCCCAGCCGGACCGTGGGAATCCAGCGCGACTTCAGCGGCGACGCCCACGACACCACGATCGGCTCGCGTTCGCCGGCCGGCGGTACCACCACCATGCCCACCCCGGCGCGGAAGCGCGAATCGCGGGTGCGCGCGTCGTGCATGTTGCCGCAGATCTGGCGGTCGCCATGGCTGATGCGGACCTCGCCGGTGAGCACGCCGAACACGTCCACCGCCTGCGGCGCACCCGACCAGCCGCCGGCGGGCGCCGGGATCGACAGCACGCGCTGGTGCTGGGCCAGCACGTCCGGCGCGCAGGGCCGTTGCGGGGTCTGCTCGGCGGTGGCGGCGCCCAGCAACAGCACATCGCGACCGACCTCGGCGGTGCCGGCCAATGCCGCCGCCGACAGCAGCAGGCACAGCAGCCCCAGCAGCCCGCCGATGCCCGCTCGAATCACCCCCGACCTGCCGTCGCTACGCCTCACCCCACCACCCTGTTGCCCTGCATCGCCACGCACGCTGCGCCGCGTCCCCGGCCGTATTATCGCAAGAAGCCCGGGCGCGCGCGTGACCGCTCAGGAGGGGCGCCCCGACGCGGTCGACGCTTCGCGCCACAGCGAGGGCTGGGTCAGCTTTTCCAGCGGCATCGGCCGTTCGATGGCGTACCCCTGCAGGCCCTCCACCCCCAGCGCCTGCAGCTGGCGCGCCACCTCGTCGGACTCGACCCATTCGGCGACCACGCTCATGTGCAGTTCGCGGCCAATCTCGGTGATCGCGCGCACGGTGGCGCGGCTGACCGGGTCGATGTCCATGTCGCGCACGAACACGCCGTCGATCTTCAGCATGTCCGCCGGCAGCTGGCGCAGGTAGCCGAACGAGGACAATCCCGAACCGAAGTCGTCCAGCGCCACCCGGCAGCCCCGCGCCTTGACCGCTTCGACGAAACTGCGGGCCTGGTCGAGGTTGCTGATCGCCGCGGTTTCGGTGATTTCGAAGCACAGCTTGCGCGCCAGCCCGCGGTTGCGCTCCAGCAGGTCGCAGACGAAGGCCAGGAAGCTCGGCTCGGCGATCGACTGCGCCGACACGTTGACGTTGCACAGGCCCAGCCGCTGCACATGCGCCGGGCACAGCTGCAGGTGGCGGAACAGCAGGCCCAGCACGTGCCGGTCCAGCGCCATGCCCATGCCGTAGCGTTCCACCGCCGGCATGAAGTCGCCCGGCCCCTGCAGCTGGCCGTCGGCACCCCGCATCCGCACCAGCACTTCGTAATGCAGG
The DNA here is from genome assembly GCF_044543385.1 of Stenotrophomonas sp. NPDC077420. Lineage (NCBI taxonomy): Bacteria > Pseudomonadati > Pseudomonadota > Gammaproteobacteria > Lysobacterales > Lysobacteraceae > Stenotrophomonas > Stenotrophomonas sp. NPDC077420. The sequence goes on along the minus strand of NZ_JBITVZ010000011.1, from coordinate 130,072 downwards.
AATCCGGGGTCGCCGACCTGCTCGATGCGCTGCGCGTACAGCAGCATGCGGTTCTCGGCGATGGCGCTGGACACGTGGGCCAGCCGTTCGGCCTCGAGCAGGCGTTCTTCCAGCGCCATGCGGTTCTCGTTGAAGCAGTGCACGCGGTTGCGCCCGGCCTGCTTGGCCGCATAGCAGGCACTGTCGGCGGCACTCATCAGCCAGTTGACGTCGACCACCTCGGCGTCGATCTCGACCACGCCGATGCTGCAGCTGACCTTGGGCGTGCCATCGTCGCGCTGGAAGCCGGCCTGGCCCAGGTTCCGCGCGATGCGCTGCAGCACCTGCTTGGCCTCCTCCTGGCGTGCCCCCTGCAGGAACAACGCGAATTCGTCACCGCCCATGCGCCCGACCCAGTCGCCCTCGCGCACCGCGCCTTCCAGGTAGTCGGCAAATCCACGCAGCAGCTGGTCGCCGGCCGCATGGCCGAGGCCGTCGTTGACCAGCTTGAAATAGTCCAGGTCCAGGTAGCACAGGCTGTGCGTGCCGCCCTGGCTGCGCACGTCGAACAGGGCCAGCTCCAGCCGCCGTTCGATTTCGCGGCGGTTGATCAGGCCGGTCAGCGGATCGTGGCTGGCGTGATGTTCCACCTCGCGGGCCAGGGCGTGGTTCTGCGAGACATCCTCGATGATCCCGAACACGGTGGGTTCGCGGCCCGGGCTGCGTACCAGGGTGCCGCTCCAGCGACCCCACACCAGCCCGCCGTCGGCGCGCAGGAACCGCAGCTCCCCCGGGCGCAGCTGGCGTGGCCAATCGATGTCGCCGGCCTCGTCCAGGATCAGCTCGCCGTCCACCAGCAGTTCCGGCAGCTCCATGCTCAGCAGTGCATCGCGGCGGTAGCCCAGGATATCGGCCACCGCCTGGTTGGCTTCGACGATGCCACCGGCATGGTCCAGTTTCAGCATGCCGACCGTGGCCTGGTAGAAAGCGGCGCGGAAGCGGCTTTCCTGCTCGATGAGGTCATGCCGCACCCGGCGCGCCAGCACGACCGCTACCAGCGTGATCAACAGCACCGACAGGCCGGCCACCACCAGGGTGGCGATACGCACGATGGACGCCGTGTTGAGCAGGGCCAGCGAGAAGGCGCGCGCCTGGGCCTGCAGGCTGCGGTCCTGCGCCTGCAGCTGCACCAGCAGGGCATCGCGCAGCGCCGGCTCCGGACTGCCATCGGCCTTGTTCGCTTCGGCGGTCCGCGCAATCTCCTGCAGCTGGGCCAGGCCGTGATCGGTCTGCCGCCACAGGTGCATTGCGTCGCGGAAGTAACCCAGCTGGCCCAGGTAGCGGAACGACAGGATCAGGCGGTTGATGTCAGCCGGCGCGTTGCCGCCCTGCAGGAAGCCCCGACGGGCGCGGGCCAGGTCGGCCGGGATCTGCTCCAGCGCGCGGCGCGCATCCAGGTCGCCCAGCGGCACCTGCAGCGCTTCGCGCGCCTCGGCCAGCGCGGCCGGATTGCCGGAGGTGATGTAACGCTCCAGTGCGAACGAAGCGTGCTGCTGGCTGCGCGACCAGTGGCTCTGCCCGACGATCCAAGCGGTGGAGGCCGCCTGCAGCTCCTGGACGAGCGCCGACAGGCCCACCAGGCCGATGGCCATGCCGGTGAGCAGGACGAAACGCAGGGTCAAGCCCCGCGTGACGTGCGGTACGGGGTTCAGCATCAGATCCCTCCAACGCCAGGTGGCTACGGCATAGCCCTCTCCAGGCTCAGGCCAGGACGAAGGATGTTGAAGCGGTGCGAAGCCGCAGCGCGGGCCGCCTTGGTCCGCTGAAACGACAACGCCAGCCCGAAGGCTGGCGTTGTGGGGTGAGCGCGTGGACGCTCAGCCGTTGCGCGGACCGCGCGGCTTGAAGCCATCGCGGCGCGGCGGACGGTCGTTGCCGCCGGGGCCGCCACGGTGGCCGCCCGGGCCGCCGCGGTGCGCGCCGGGGCCACCGGGCTTGCCGCCGAATTTCGGCTTGAAGGCCGGGCGCGGGGACGGGGTCAGGTCTTCACCCGGCTCGACCTTGCGCATCTGGAGCTGCTGGCCCGACACCCAGACCTTCTTCAGGTGGCTCAGCAGGTCGGCCGGCATTTCGGCCGGCAGGTCCAGCACCGAGAAGTCGTCATGGATGTCGATACGGCCGATGAAGCGGCTTTCCAGCCCGGCTTCGTTGGCGATGGCACCCACGATGTTGCCCGGCTTGACGCCGTGCACGTGACCGACTTCGATGCGGAAGGTTTCCATGCCCTGTTCGGCCGGACCGCGCGGGGCGATGTCGCGGCGCGGGGCGCGTTCGAAACCGCCGTCGCTGCTGCCGAAATCACGCTCCGGGCGCGGGCCGCGGTCGTCTTCGCGGCGCGGGCCACGTTCGAAGCGCGGTTCGAAACGGGCCGGGCGCTCGCCGCGGTCGTTGCGGTCGTTGCTGCGCGGGGCACGCTCTTCACGCGCGCCGCGCACCGGCGGGGTCAGCAGGAACGGCGCATCGCCCTGCAGCAGCTTGGCCAGCGCGGCGGCGATGTCGATCGCCGGCACGTTCTTCTCGCCTTCCAGCTTCTGCAGCAGGTCGCGGTAGAACTCGGTGCCGCCGGCGTCCAGCGCATCGCTGACACGGCCCATGAACTTGCTGATACGGGTGTCGTTGACCGCATCCACCGACGGCAGCTGCATTTCTTCGATCGGCTGGCGGGTGGCGCGTTCGATCGCACGCAGCATGCCCTTTTCGCGCGGGGTGGCGAACAGGATCGCGTCGCCGGTGCGGCCAGCACGACCGGTACGGCCGATGCGGTGCACGTAGCTTTCGGTGTCGTACGGAATGTCGTAGTTCAGCACGTGGCTGATGCGTTCCACGTCCAGGCCGCGCGCGGCCACGTCGGTGGCCACCAGGATGTCCAGCTTGCCTTCCTTGAGCATGCCGATGGTGCGTTCGCGCTGCGCCTGCTGCATGTCGCCGTTGATCGCGGCAGCCGCCAGGCCGCGCGCCTGCAGCTTTTCGGCCAGCTCCTCGGTAGCGGCCTTGGTCCGCGCGAAGATGATCATCGCGTCGAACGGCTCTACTTCCAGGATCCGGGTCAGCGCGTCCAGCTTGTGCATGCCGCTCACCCACCAGTAGCGCTGGCGGATGTTGGCCGAGGTGGTGGTCTTGGCCGCAATGGTCACTTCGGCCGGATTCTTCAGGTAGGTCTGCGCGATGCGACGGATCTGCGGCGGCATGGTGGCCGAGAACAGCGCCACCTGGCGGGTTTCCGGCAGCTTCTTGAGCACCGCTTCAACGTCGTCGATGAAGCCCATGCGCAGCATTTCGTCGGCTTCGTCGAGAACCAGCGTCTTCAGCTCGGACAGGTCCAGGGTGCCACGATCCAGGTGGTCGATCACGCGGCCGGGGGTACCCACCACCACGTGCACGCCACGGCGCAGGGCCGACAGCTGCTGGCCGTAGGGCTGGCCGCCGTACACCGGCAGCACGCGGAAGTTGGGGATCTTCGACGAATAGGTCTGGAAAGCTTCGGCGACCTGGATGGCCAGTTCGCGGGTCGGCGCCAGCACCAGCACCTGCGGCTTGGCCTGGTTGAAGTCGATGTTGGACAGCACCGGCAGCGCGAACGCGGCGGTCTTGCCGGTACCGGTCTGGGCCTGGCCGAGCACGTCGCGGCCTTCCAGCATGGCCGGGATGGTGGCGGCCTGGATCGGCGACGGGGTTTCATAGCCGACAGCGGCCACGGCCTGCATCACAGCGTCGGACAGGCCGAGGTCTGCAAACAGCAGCGGCGCGGAAGAATCTTGGGACATGGGGAACTCCGAAGCACTACCCTATGCGTGGCAGTGCGATGAAAAAAGGGGATGGTCCGCGCTTTGGGCGCCCTTTCTTATCGCGTGCCCTGGCGCTGCTCGGTCGGAGGAGAATTCACTCGCTCAGGGCGCGATGATACCGCATGGATCCTGAACACCGCGTACAGAATCGCGCGTGGATGCCGTTCTGGCGCAGGCTGGCGCACAATACGCGCCCATTCCGGCCCGGTCCCCGTCCGCGCCCCTTCAAGGATACCCGCTCCATGCAGACCCTCGAATTCGAACTCGACCGCGACTACGTCGAGCTCAAGCAGCTGCTCAAGCTGGCCGACCTGGTCACCAGCGGCGGCGAGGCCAAGACCGTGATCGGCGATGGCCAGGTGCGGGTCGACGGCGAGGTGGAGCTGCGCAAGGCCTGCAAGATCCGCGCGGGCCAGCAGGTCCAGTTCGGCGACACCGTGATCCACGTCATCGCCGATTCCGACGCGCCCTGAGCCCGCGTGACGACCAACGGTCGTCACCTACCGGGGTGGCGGTCAACGGTTCTCCCGCGTGACGACCAACGGTCGTCACCTACCGGGGTGGCGGTCAACGGTTGCCCCGCGTGACGACCAACGGTCGTCACCTACCGGGGTGGGGCGCTTCACATGGCGGTTCCACGCCGGTAGGTCACGACCGTTGGTCGTGACGCTCCTCACCGCTGGGTGAGATGCGCGGCGATCAGCTGCCGGAACGGCGCAACCCCTTGGGCCACGTGCAATCCGGCCCGGCGCAGCAGGCGCGCCGGCAGGCGGTCGTCCGTGTACAGCGTGGCGATCGCGTTGGTGGCCTCGTAGAGCGGCCGGGATGCCAGCCGGTGACCCCGCTCGTAACGCGCCAGTCCCGTCGGGGCGCCAATGTCGGTGCCCCGCTCCGCCGCCTCCCGCACTTCGGCGGCCAGCCGCTGCTGGCTCTGCAGCCCCAGGTTGAAGCCGTGGGCCGTGACCGGGTGCATGCCAACGGCCGCATCGCCGATCAGCGCACAGCGCTCGCCAACGAAAGCCACTGCATACACCCCCACCAGCGGGTAGGCGACGGCACGCGCCACCGGCGTCATCGCGCCCGGCCGGTGCTCGAAGCAGTCGCTGATGTACTGCCCGAAGCGGACCGGGTCCTGCGCGAGCAGGGCGTCGACCTGGCGCGGCGGCAGGGTGATGACCGCCGAGGCCTGGTCGCCATTGAGCGGCAGCAGGGCCATGGTGCGGCCATACCCGAACCATTCCCAGGCGGTGTGCTGGTGCGGCACCTCGACCTGCATGCGGCACACCAGCATCGACCTGCCGAAGTCGCGCATCCGGGCGCCGATGCCCAGCAGGCGTCGGGTCGAGGAGAACCGGCTGTCGGCCGCCACCACCAGGCGCGCGTGCAGGCGACGGCCATCGGTCAGGGTGACCGCGCTGTGCCGCGGGCCGGGCACGATGGCGCGCACGCTGCACGAGGCCAGGATCTCCAGCCCCGCCTGACCCTTCACGCCGTCCCACGCCGCGCGCCGGATCAGGTGGTTCGGCACCAGCCAGCCCAGGTCGCCACCCTTGGCCTGCGCGGCAGCAAACGTCAGCGCGAACGGCGAGCGACCGTCCATCACCCTGGCATCGCGCAGGGGCGAGATTTCATCCTGATCCAGCCGCTGCCACAGCCCCAGCTGTTCCAGGATCTGTCGGGACGCATGGGTGAGCGCGATTTCGCGCCCGTCAAAGGCCGGGTCGGCCAATGCCGCCCGCGGCTGCTGTTCGATCATGGTCACGCGCAGCCCGGTGTCGGCCAGCGCGCGGGCGAAACACAACCCGGCCGGACCGGCGCCGACCACCACCACGTCCACTGCCGTGGCCTCGCCCGATACGGCGCCTGCGTTGATTCCGTGCGTGTCCGGCATGATGCTTACCCGAGGTTGATCCCGGCCTGAGCGTAGCGCCGGTCCCGGCGGCCGACCTTGATCTGGATCAGCCGCGACGGCAACCGGTCACGCCAGCCCGTGCAGCAGACGCCACAGCAGCAGCACGATGCCCACCAGCGACACCAGCCAGACCAGGCTGCGCACGTAGGGAATGCCGGCGGCATACAACGGCACGTAGACCACCCGCGCCCAGAAATACAGCTGCACCGCCAGCGCCGTGGTGGCGTCCTGGCGCTGGGTCAACACGACCGCCAACACCACGGCGGCGAAGAACGGAAACGTTTCAAGGAAATTGGCCTGCGCACGCTGCAGGCGTGCGGCCAGTGGGCCCGGTGGCGGCGGCGTGCCATCGCGGGCCGAGGCGTTCCATGCGGTGCCGCGCTCGCGGGTGATCGCGCCAGCGGCCAGCATGACCTGCACCAGGCCCAGCACGATGGACCAGCCCAGCATCTTGATTTCGATACCCATGGAATGTTCCTTGTGGTGTCAGGGCGCGGCGGCGCGGACGCTGTAACCGGCCAGGCGCCAGACCCTGTCTTCATCCAGGCGGAACGAGACCAGTTCGCGCACCGGCTGCGCGCTGTTGGCGAAACGGGTGGGGAAGCTGACGTTGATATACAGGCCTTCGGGCACGGTGGCGCCGGCCGCGTACTTGACGCGGGTCACCTGCGGCGTGCCGCGCGACTGCAGCGCGCCGAGCCGCTTGCGGTCGGCGTCGAGCTGGGCCACGAAGGCCTGTTCGGTCACCGATCGGCGGGCGATCGCGGACGCACCTTTCCAGGCCTCGGCGGCACGCTGGGTGTCGACCAGCTCGGCGACCTTGCGGCCGGCGGCCGCCATTTCCTGGTCCTGCTTCTGCACCTGGGCCTGCTGCTGCGGGGTCAGCGCCGGCCGTGCCGGTGCTGCGGGCGCGGTCGGCGCGGGGCGCGCCGGCGCCGGTGCCGGGGTGGCCGGCGGCGGGGTCTGGGCCAGGGCAACGGCAGGAAGCAACAGCGACAGCAGCAGCGGAACGCGCATCGGAACACCGTCAGCGTCAGGGGACGATGCGCCAGTGTACGGGAACCCCGTGAGTGGCCCGTCAGTTGCGCTCGGCCGCTTCCGGCGGCGGCTGGTCGGCGTCGCTGGCGGTCCGCTCGGCAACCGCCTCGCGCGGGCGGTCGCTCGGCGGCAGCAGGATGGATACATCGATTTCCGACAACGGACTTTCATCCGGGCAGGTCGCGTCCGGGAATCCGTAACGCTGCTTGAGGGTCTGCCCGCAACGGGTGATCGCCTCCAGCTCACTGCCCTCGCGCTTGCACTCCTGGTCGAACGCAACCAGGAACGCGTCCTTGCGGCGCACGAACGCGTCCCCGCATTTGCGCATCTGCTTGATCCGCTCCAGGTCGTCCTGCACTGCATTGGTGCCGTCCAGCCCGAACTGGCGCAGTTCGTCGCTGCTGAGCAGGCGCAGGCTGCGGTTGGGAACGGTCATCATCAGGTCGGCCACGCCGACCGCCACGCCATTGCGCTGCAGGTAATCCTTGACGTTGTCGTAGACCTCGTGAAGCTCGCGGTTGAGCTCGGCGCGCGAGGTGGCCTTCGAACTGATCCGCATCATGCGATGGATGCCTACCTTCCCCGACACCAGCCGGTTGTCGCCGGCCGCCAACACGAACACGCAGGCGCTGTGGCACACAGAGCCTTCGCGCACCCAGATGGTCCAGTTCGATTCGCCGATGCGGTCGCCGGCCACGATTGCCGCTTCCACCTGGCCGCCGCTGGAATCCAGGTCGAGGATACGCCGCGAGACGTGCTGGGCGTCGGCGACCAGGGCCACCCGTGCCACCAGTTCGGCGAAGCCGGGATTGATCTTGCCTACATAGCGCACCCGCAGCAGGCCGCGCTCCACGCACGGCCCGATTGCCGCTTCCAGCTGGCCGCGGTTGAGTCCTTCCACCGGCACGCCGTCGCCGGCCGCGTCGGCATACTCGGTATCGCAGCTGATCCAGGCCTTGCCGTTGACCAGCGCCACTTCGGGCCAGCCCTGCTCGCCCCGGCGCGGCGGCGGCGGGGGGGGCGGCGGCGCATCGGCAGCGTTGATCGACACCATGTGGTCGCCGTCGGCAGTCTGCGCCCGCACCGCCTTGTCGGCGGCGGTGACGTTGCCGGGGTTCTCCAGCTGGCTGCAGGCGGCCAGCCCCAGGCACAACAGCAACAACCCGCACGACTTGAGCAGCATGGACACCCGGCTTCCAGACAAAGGGCGTGCCGAAAACGGCACATGAAGGCACAGTCTAGTGCGCCCGGCCGGCATCGCGGGAACCTGCCCTGAACCGCGCCGACGACCAGACGCATAGCTGTCCGAAAATGGCGAGCCTGCCCTCGGCCAGGCGCATAGACTGGGCGCCATGGACACCGCCCTGCCCCTGGACTACACCGCCTGCGAAAGCGCCCGCCTGGCTCGGGATGCGCGCTTCGACGGCGTGTTCTTCACCGCCGTGCGCAGCACCGGCATCTACTGCCGGCCGGTGTGCCCGGCGCCGGCGCCGAAGCCGTCCAACGTGGACTACTACCCCACCGCGGCGGCGGCCGCGGCCGCCGGCTTCCGCCCCTGCCTGCGCTGCCGTCCCGAGCTGGCGCCGGACGCGCAGGACGCGCTCAGCAACGAGACCCTGCAGCGCGCCCTGGCGTTGATCAACGAGGGCTACCTGCAGGATGCCGCAGTCGGCGAACTGGCCGCGCGGCTGGGGCTCAGCGCACGCCAGCTGCAGCGCCTGTTCGTGGCCCGGCTGGGCGCGGCGCCGGCGCAGATCCACGCCACCCGACGCCTGCTGCTGGCCAAGCAGCTGCTGACCGAAACCGCGCTGCCGGTGACCGACGTGGCCATGGCGGCCGGCTACAACAGCCTGCGCCGTTTCAACGCGGCGTTCCTGGACGGCTGCGGCATGCCGCCCACCGCGATCCGCCGCCAGCGTGGCGTGCTCGCCGAGGGCGCGCTGACCCTGCGCCTGGGGTACCGGCCGCCGCTGGACTTCCCGGCCATGCTGGCGTTCCTGCGCCGTCGTTGCATTCCGGGCATCGAGCAGATCGACGCCGACAGCTACCAGCGCGTGATCGGGCCGGCCGAACGCCCCTCGCTGATCCGGGTCAGCGCCGATCCGAAGCGGCCGGAGCTGCTGCTGCAGCTGGGCCAGGTCGATCCGCGTGCGATTCCCGGGATCGTGCGCAAGGTGCGACGCATCTTCGATCTCGACGCCGACCTGCGCATCGTGCACGCCACGCTCGCGCAGGACCCGGTGCTGGCACGCGGCATCGCCGCGCGTCCGGGACTGCGCGTGCCCGGCGGCTGGGACGGTTTCGAGGTGGCGGTGCGCGCGGTGCTGGGCCAGCAGGTCAGCGTGGCGGCAGCGATCACCCTGGCGCGACGCGTGGTCGACCGCTTCGGCACGTCGCTGGCGGGCATGCCCGAGGGCCTGGACCGGCAGTTCCCGAGCCCGGCACAGCTGGCCGATGCGCCGCTGGAAGGAATTGGATTGCCGCGCACGCGCGCATCCACGGTGCGTGCGGTGGCCACGGCGGTGGCCGACGGCCGGCTGGATTTCGGCGCCGGCCAGCGCCTGGACACCTTCATTGAACGCTGCGTGGCCCTGCCCGGCATCGGGCCGTGGACCGCGCACTACATCGCGCTGCGCGCACTTGCGCTGCCCGATGCCTTCCCCGCCGGCGACCTGGTGCTGCAGCAGGTACTGGGCGGCGACACGCGGCTGAGCGAACGCGCCACCGAGGCCCGTTCGCAGGCCTGGCGGCCCTGGCGTGCCTACGCCGTGCTGCACCTGTGGCACCTGGCCACGTCCGTTCCGGAGTAACCGCATGAACCTGCTCTACCACACCTTCGACAGCCCCATCGGCGCACTGACCGTGGCCGGCGACAGCCAGGGCATCCACCACATCCTGTTCGAGAACAACCGCTACGACGCCAAGGGCCGTGCGCAGTGGCAGCGCGACCCGCATGCGCTGCGCGAAGCCCGTACCCAGCTGCTGCAGTACCTGCGCGGTGAGCGCACCACCTTCGACCTGCTGCTGGCCCCGCGCGGTACCGACTTCCAGCTGCGGGTCTGGCAGGCGCTGGCCGACATTCCGTTCGGCCAGACCTGGAGCTACGTGCAACTGGCGCGCCATGTCGGCCAGCCCACCGCCAGCCGTGCGGTAGGCGCGGCCAACGGCCGCAATCCGCTGCCGATCGTGCTGCCCTGCCACCGGGTGATCGGCAGCAGCGGTGCGCTGACCGGGTTCGGTGGCGGCCTGGAAACCAAGGCGGCGCTGCTGGCACTGGAGGCACGCACGCAGCCGTTGTTCGCCTGACCCTGCCATGGGTTGTCTTCGCTGCGTCACTGCGGCGAACTATCATGGCGGGATGATTTCCGTACGCCTTTCGCTGGCGCTTGCCGCCGCCCTCGCGTTGACCAGCTGTGCCAGCGCCCCGTCCACTCCGCCCGCCGTGGCGGCCGCACCGTCCGCCCCCGCTGCGGCGCCCGCGCCGAAACTGCTGCTGGTGTCGATCGATGGCCTGCGCGCGGACATGCTTGACCGCGGCATCACCCCGAACCTTCAGCGCATCGCGCAGGAGGGTGTGCGTGCGCAGTGGATGACGCCGTCGTATCCGTCGCTGACCTTCCCCAACCACTACACGATCGTGACCGGGCTGCGCCCGAACCACCACGGCATCATCCACAACAGCATGCAGGAAGAGCGCCTGGGCCGTTTCCAGGTCAACCTGCCCGACGCCGTGACGGACGCGCGCTGGTGGGGCGGCGAGCCGATCTGGGTGGGTGCGGAGAAGGCCGGGGTGCGCAGCGCGACGTGGTCGTGGCCGGGCAGCGAGGCCGCCATCCAGGGTGTACGCCCCAGCCAGTGGCGGGTGTACGACCCGAGCGTGCCGCTGTCGGCGCGGGTGGAGCAGGTGCTGGACTGGGTGGCGCAGACCGACGCCCAGGCGCCGCGCCTGGTCACGCTGTACATGGAGCAGGTGGACAAGGCCGGCCACCACGACGGCCCGGATTCGCCGGCGTATGCGGCGGCGATCGTGGCGGTGGACACGGCGATCGGGCAGCTGCTGGACGGGTTGGCCGCGCGCGGACTACAGGACGCCACCAATGTGATCGTGGTGTCCGATCACGGCATGGCCACCGTGCCCGACGGCCAGACCATCGCGGTGGAAGACATGATCGACCCGACCATCGCCAGCAACGTCTCGCAGGGGCAGTCCATCGGGTTCGCACCGCTGCCGGGCAAGCGGCGCGAGGCGGAAAAGATCCTGCTCGGCGCGCATGCGAACTACGACTGCTGGACCCGGCAGACGCTGCCGGCGCGCTGGGCGTACGGCTCCAACCCGCGCATTCCACCGATCATCTGCCAGATGCACGAAGGCTGGAACGCGCTGTACCGCGCCCGTCTGGACACGCGCGAGCCCGGCGACCGCGGTTCGCACGGGTACGACAACGCGCTGCCTTCGATGCGCGCGGTATTTGTCGCGCGCGGCCCGTCCTTCAAGCAGGGCGCCACGCTGCCGGGTTTCGACAACGTAGACCTCTATCCTCTGATGACCCGTCTCCTCGGCATTCCTGCCGCGCCCAACGACGGCAACCCGGACACGCTGCTTCACGCGTTGAGGTGAAGCAGCCACGCAGGGCGTGGCGCTACGGGAGGCTGCGCAAAAAAAACGCGGCGCAAGCGCCGCGTTTTTTCGTCGGACCGGGCTGAGCGATCAGCTGGCCTTGGCGACGGCCTTCTTGGCCACTGCCTTCTTCGCCGGGGCCTTGGCCACGGTCTTCTTGGCGACCGGCGCAGCTGCGCCCACGGCCACCTTGCTCACCGCGTGCGAACGCGAATTGCCGTAGCTGGCGTTGTAGCGCTTGCCCTTGGCGGTCTTGCGGTCACCCTTACCCATGTCGTCAACTCCTTAGTCTGAAATCTGATTACCCCGTGCTGGCACGGGTTCGGCGGGCCCGTCCTTGCAGACGCCCCCGCGCACGATCGGAAAGCCTACCACAGCGCCTCAGTGCGCACAGCTCGCGTCGTGGACGTGTCCGTGGTTCAGCCGCAGGTTGACCAGGTGCGCAACGCCCACCAGTACACCGCCCAGGGTCATCACCACCGCATGCGGCACCGGCGCATGGTGCAGCGGCCCGTACAGCAGCCCCGCCCACAGCGCGGTCAGGCCCGGGATCAGGAAGCCCAGCGCACGCAGCGCCCCGTGGCGCCGGTAGCCCCAGACCAGGCTGAACAGACCCAGCAGGGTCACGAAGCTGACCAGCGCCAGCTCCACGCCGTCGCCCAGCCACACCGACAGTCCCAGCGACGGCGCCGCCGCCAGCAGTATCGGCAACACCGCGCAGTGCACCGCGCACAGCAACGAACCGGTGGCACCGAAGCGATCGAGCAGCTGTCGTAAACGGGGGAACAGGGGCATGACTTCCAGCAGGGTCGGCGAAACGATATGGAATAATATAACATCAATCCCGACGCGCACTCCCTTCCGCTTCCACGCCTCCGGCTACACCCTCCCTCCCAAGGGATTGGCGCGCCCCACCATTGATACATTGTAACAATACGACCCACGGATCCCCTGCCCATGCGCTCTTCCCGCACCCTCCGGCCGCACGCCCTGTCCCTGGCGCTCGCCGCCGCCCTGCTCCCTTCGCTGGCCCTCGCTGCCGACCAGGACACCCCGCATGACCGCCACCTGACCGAGCTCTCCGAGGTCAAGGTCACCGCCACCCCGCTGCAGGGCGACGCCGAGTCGCTGGCGCGCCCGGTCGACGTGCTGGCCGGCGAACGCCTGGACGAACAGAAGGCCGGCACCCTCGGCGATACCGTGGCCAAGCTTCCCGGCGTGCAGAGCACCTTCTTCGGCCCCGGCGTGGGCCGCCCGATCATCCGCGGCCAGGAAGGACCGCGCGTGGCCGTACTGTCCAACGGCATGGGCAACATGGACGCCTCCACGGTCAGCGCAGACCATGCCACCAGCATCGAACCGTTCCTGGCCGACCAGATCGAAGTGCTCAAGGGCCCGGCCACCCTGCTGTTCGGCAGCGGCGCCATCGGCGGCGCGGTGAATGTCGTGGATGGCCGCATCGCCCGCGACCTGCCCGACCGACCGCTCAGCGGCCGCGCCGAACTGCGTGGCAATTCGGTCAATGACGAACGCAGCGGCATGTTCCGCCTGGACGGCGTCAACGGTAACTGGGTGCTGCACGTGGATGGCCTGGTGCGCAATGGCGACGACTACCGCATTCCCGGCTACGCGGTGATCGATGGCCTGGAAGACCACAGCGGCCACGAGCATGAAGAAGGCGACACCGACGAACCGCGTCGCGGCACGCTGGACAACAGCTCGATCCGCACCCGGGCCGGTGGCGTCGGGGCGACCTGGCTCGGCGAAGGCGGCTACTTCGGCGCCTCGGCCAGCACCTACCGCACCAACTACGGCATCCCCAACGGCGCGCACGTGCATGCCGACGATGACCATGACCACGACCACGACCATGGCGACGAGGAAGAGGAAGGCGACGAGCACGACGTGCGCATCGACATGGTGCAGAACCGCTTCGAAGCCAAGGGCGGCATCTACAACCCGGTCTCGTTCCTGAAGAACATCAACCTGCGCACCGCCTACACCGACTACGAACACGTGGAACTGGAGGCCGGCACCCCGTCCACCCGCTTCACCAACCGTGGCATCGAAGGCCGCCTGGAGGCGGTGCAGCAGCAGATCGGCGGCTGGGACGGCGCGTTCGGCCTGCAGTTCGGCAACAGCGATTTCGGCGCCAAGGGCGAAGAAGCCTTCGTGCCCGACACCAACACCCGCAACCTGGGCCTGTTCGTGCTGCAGGAGAAGCAGTTCGGCCCGTTCAAGCTGGAACTGGGCGGTCGCCACGACCAGGTCAAGCTCGACCCGACCGGCGACTACCGCGCGCGTACCTTCGATGCCACCAACCTGTCCGCGGCCGGCATCTGGAAGCTCAACGACGCCGTCGATCTGCGCTTTGGCGTGGACGGCTCCGAGCGCGCCCCCACCAATGAAGAGCTGTACGCGGCCGGCGCGCACATCGCCACCCGCTCGCTGGAGATCGGCGATGCCAACCTGAAAACCGAACGCGGCCAGCGCGTGGAACTGGGCATCCACACCCACGGCGACCGCCTCGACTTTTCCGCGTCCATCTACCAGACGAAGTTCAAGGACTTCATCTACCTGGCCGACACCGGCGTGGTGGAAAGCCTGCCGGTGCGCCTGTGGACCCAGCAGGACGCCACCTTCAAGGGCGCCGAGGCCGAGGCGCTGGTGCACCTGTTCGAAGGCACCAGCGGCGACTGGGACCTGCGCGTGTTCGGCGACTACGTGAAGGCCGAACTGGACGGCAGCGGCAGCCGCAGTGTCGACATCGCCGTGCCGCACGGCGACCACAACCACAACTACACCGTGGACCTGGCCAACACCGGTTACCTGCCACGCATTTCCCCGGCACGCGTGGGCGCCGACCTGCGCTGGTCGCGCGATGGCTGGCGGGCCTCGGTGGGCGCGGTGCGTTACAGCAGCCAGAAGGACACCGCACAGAACGAAGACCCCAGCGCCGGCTACACCCTGGTCGACGCGCACTTCGCCTACCGCTGGGACCGCAGCGACAGCAACAGCTACGAGGTGTTCCTGGACGGCAACAACCTGACCAACCGCGAGGCGCGTGCGCACACCTCGCTGCTGCGCGACTACTCGCCGCTGCCGGGCCGTGGCGTCGCGTTCGGCATCCGCGCCTATTTCTGATCCCCACTGGGTTCAAGGATGCATCTTCGGGGGCCGCACGGCCCCCGTTTTTTTTGGTCGTACAATCGGGCATCGCCTGCCGCAGGAATCCCGGATGCCCACTGCCTCCCCCGCCCCGCGCATGCATTGGGGGCTGCTCGTGGCTGCCTCGGCGATCCTGATGGTGACCATGGGCGTGCGCCAGACGTCGGGGCTGTACGTCGACCCGATCCACCGCAGCACCGGGGTGAGCATTGTCGAGATCAGCTTTGCGCTGGCCATCGGGCAGTTCGTCTGGGGCGCGGTGCAGCCGGTGTTTGGCGCGGTGGCCGACCAGCGCGGGGCATGGCCGGTCCTGTTGGGCGGCACGCTGATGCTGGTGGCCGGCCTGCTGTTGGCGCCGCTGCTGACCCGCCCACTCGGGCTGAGCTTCACCTTGGGCCTGTTGATGGCCGCCGGTGCCGGCGCCGGCAGCTTTTCGGTGCTGATCGGCGCCACCGCGCATCGGCTGCCAGCGGAAAAGCGCTCGTTCGCCGCCGGCCTGATCAACGCCGGCGGCTCGCTCGGCCAGTTCGTGTTCGCCCCGCTGGTGCAGTGGGTGATCAGCAGTGCGGGCTGGGCCCGCGCCATGTGGGTCATGGCCGCCGCCGCGCTGCTGTCCCTGCCGCTGGCCTGGCCGCTGCGACGCCGACCCGGCGACCACGCCAGCAGCGGACCGCACGCCAACGACGACGGCCTGCGCGCGCAGCTGCAGGTGGCCGCGCGCGACCGCAGTTACTGGTACCTGCACCTGGGCTTTTTTACCTGCGGCCTGCACATCGCCTTCCTGGTGACCCACCTGCCCGGCGAAATCGCGCTGTGCGGGTTGTCGCCGACGGTGGCGTCGACCTCGATCGCGCTGATCGGGCTGTTCAACATCGCCGGCAGCCTGCTGGTGGGTGCGCTCGGCCAGCGCTACCGCATGAAGTACCTGCTGTTCTGGATGTACGCCAGCCGCGCCCTGATGATCGGCGCCTATCTGCTGGCCCCGCCTACCGCACTGACCTTCTATGTGTTTTCCGCGGCACTCGGCTTTACCTGGCTGGCCACCGTGCCGCCCACGGCCGGCCTGGTCGGCAAGCTGTTCGGTCCGCGCTACCTGGGCACCCTGTTCGGCCTCACCCTGCTCTCCCACCAGCTGGGCGGCTTCTTCGGTGCCTGGCTCGGCGGCGTCGCCCTGGCGCATTCGGGCAGTTTCCTGTGGATGTGGTACGCCGACATGGCACTGGCCGCCCTGGCAGCGGTGATCAACCTGCCGATCCGCGAGGCCCGCTACGGTTGCCATGCCGTTCCTGACCCGCACCGACTTCACGCCTCGTTGACCAAGCCCAGCGGCCTCATACCGGCATCCTGTCCCCGCCTTCCTTTGCGGACATATTTGTCCGAAAATAACGCATGCAAAGTCAACGTGCCGATGCGGCTGCCCGCCGCGCCCTGATCCTGGATGCCGCCGATGCCGTCTTCGGCCAGCATGGCGTGACCGCGCCCCTGGATCTGGTGGTGGAAAAAGCCCAGGTCGGGCGCGCCACGCTGTACCGCAACTTTCCCGACCGCACCGCATTGATCGAAGCCCTGCTTCAACGGACAGTGACGCGCATTGCGCGCCAGGTCGAAACCCTGGGCGATCGCGATGACGCCCTGTTCGAGGTGCTGCAGGGCATGGCCACCCGCATCGTGCAGTCGCCGGCGCTGGCCGATTACTGGCGCGCCGTGGATGCGGACGACCCCAGCATGAAGGCGGCCCGCCAGACCGTGCAGGACCTGCTCAAAGCCCCCATCCAGCGCGCGATCGACGCCGGGCTGTGCCGAGCGGACCTGCAGCCGGTCGACATCTCGCTCATTTCCAGCATGCTCGGCGCCGCCCTGCGGGGCAAAACCCGCGAAGAACGGGCCCGGCTGGCCACGCGCGGGCTGCAGCTGCTGCGCGCCGGACTGCAGGGACCGGGCGACGGGGACGGCTGATGGCCGATTACCTCAAGCCCATTCCCGACTGGGAAGAACACGAAAAGCCCACCCTGCCCGGGTCTGCGTCGATGCCGTGGCATCCGCCGCACCGCCGCGTGGCCTACGCGCTGGTCGCGCTGCTGGTCGGCATCACCGGCGGTCTCGGCAACGCGCTGGTCAGCGCCAACCTGCCCTACCTGCAGGGCCAGCTCGGGCTGACCCCGGCGCAGGGCAGCTGGCTGGTGGCCGCGTATGCGATGGTCAACGTCACCGCCAACCTGCTCGCCTTCAAGTTCCGCCAACAGTACGGCATCCGCCTGTTCGCCGAAATCGGCCTGGGCCTGTACGCCGCGCTGGCGCTGCTGCACCTGGCGGTGGGCAGCTTTGAAACCACGGTCCTGCTGCGCGCGGCCAGCGGCTTTGCCGGCGCCGCGTGCAGCACGCTGGGCACCCTGTACATGCTGCAGTCGCTGCCGCGCCGGTTTACCGGCAACCTGCTGGTGATCGGGGTGGGCATCTCGCAGATGGCGGTGCCGATCGCGTGGCTGGTCTCGGCCGGGCTGGTCGATACCGGCCAATGGCACAACCTGTATCTGTTCGAGGCGGGGCTGGCGCTGTGCGCGTTCGCCGCGGTGGTGCTGCTGAAGCTGCCGCCCGGCGTGCAGATCAAGGCCTTCGAGCCGATGGATTTCCTGACCTTCGCGCTGCTGGCGCCGGCGGTCGGGCTGCTGGTGGTGGTGCTGGCGCAGGGCTACGTGCGCTGGTGGCTGGACACCCCTTGGCTGGGCTGGGCGCTGGTGGCCTCGATCGCCCTGGCCACCACCGGGTTCCTGATCGAGCACTACCGGCGCAACCCGCTGCTGCAGACGCGCTGGCTGACCAGCCTGCCGGTGCTGCATTTCATCGTCGGCGCGTTCCTGATCCGTTTCCTCACCACCGAACAGTCCTACGGGGTGGTCGGACTGATGCGCCAGCTCGGCATGGGGCCGGACCAGATGCGGCCGTTGTTCGCGGTGATCCTGGCCGGGGTGATCTGTGGCATCGCGGCCAGCTCGCTCACCTTCGGGCCGAAGCGCATCATCCCGCAGCTGCTGATGGCGATCCTGCTGCTCGGCAGTGCGGCGTTTCTCGACCAGAGCCGCACCAGCCAGGACCGGCCGCACGACTTCTTCGTCAGCCAGTTCCTGGCCTCCATGGGCGCGGGCATGTTCATGGGGCCGCTGATCATGCTTGGCATCACCCAGGCGCTGAAGCAGGGCGTGGACCACATGATCACCTTCCTGGTCACCCTCTCGATCACCCAGACCCTGGGAGGGTTGGCCGGCTCGGCGGTGCTGGGCACGTACCAGCTGCACCGCGAGCAGGTCTATTCCAGCGCGCTGGTCAGCCAGCTCGATCCGGCCGATGGCGTGGTCGCGCAACGATTGAAACTGCAGCAGCAGCTGTACGCGCCACTGCTCACCGACCCGGCGCAGCGCAGCGCGCAGGGCACCGCGCAGCTGGCCCAGATCACCCGCCGCGAAGCCAACGTGCGCGGGTTCAACGACGTCTTCTCGCTCAGCGGCCGGGTCGCGCTCGGCTTCCTGTGCTGGCTGCTGTTGTTGTCGGTGCGCACCGCCGTCCTCAAGCAATGGCGCAAGCGCCACCCGCCTGCCCCCCCTCCCCTTGCGCCTGCCGGCGTAGACCCCCGATGAGTCCCGATATGCCTACGACACCGCCGCGTGACGACGCGCCTGAGAACGTCAATCCCGCGCCGCCCACCGACGCCGCGCCGGCCGCCACCCGCGCCACGGCGGCCCCGGCTGCGCCCAGCGCGCCGAAGTACCTCAAGCCCAGCACGCGCAGCGTGGTGGTGATGATCGTGGTCGCGTTGCTGGGCATCGCGCTGATCCTGCGCGCCTGGTCGCTGTGGCCGTTCAACACCCCCTGGGTCAGCACCGACAATGCTTACGTGCGCGGCCAGATCACCGTGCTGGCGCCGCAGGTGAACGGCTACGTGACCGAGGTGCTGGTCAAGGACTTCCAGCACGTCAAACAGGGCGAGCCGCTGCTGCGCATCGACGACCGCATCTACAAGGAAAAAGTCGCGCAGGCGCAGGCCAACCTGGACAGCGCGGTGGCTGCGCTGGCCAACTCCGACCAGGCGCAGGCGCAGAACCGCGCACAGATCGGCGCGGCCCGCGCCGCACTGTCGGCAGGCCAGTCGGAGCTGGCGCGCTCGCGCAACGAGCTCAAGCGCTATGAGGAACTGGCCGACCAGCAGCTGGTGGCGCTCAACGACCGCGACAAGTTCCGCACCAGCGCGCAGGCCGCGCAATCATCGGTGCAGCAGTCGCAGGCGCAGATCCGCATCGCCGAGGAGACGCTGACCTCCACCCAGGTGGCGCGCAAGGGTCTGGAAGCGGGCGTGGAAACGGCGAAGGCGCAGCTGGAGCTGGCGCGGATCGACCTGGCCAACACGGTCATCCACGCGCCGCGCGACGGGCAGGTCAGTGAGGCCTCGGTACGGCTGGGCCAATACGTCACCGCCGGCTCGCAGCTGCTGTTCCTGGTGCCGGACGCGCTGTGGGTGGTCGCCAATTTCAAGGAAGGGCAGACCTGGAAGATGCGCATCGGCCAGCCGGCCACCTTCGCGGTGGATGCCTTCGACGGCCAGCGGCTGACGGGTCGGGTGGAGCAGATCGCCCCGGCCACGGGCTCGGAATTCAGCGTGCTGCGCCCGGATAACGCCAGCGGCAATTTCACCAAGGTGGTGCAGCGGTTGCCGGTGCGGATCGCCATCGACCCGGACCAGGCGCTTGCGCCGCGTCTGCGCCCGGGCATGTCGGTGGTGGTCCGGGTGAACACAGCAGACACCCGGTAACAATAGTAGTGACACGCCATGCGTGTCAGCCTTGCGTTCGGGCACCGCGATGACACGCATGGCGTGTCACTACGCGATCACCCCGCGCAGCGGGCGCAGAGGCCGTGCACTTCCAGGGTCTGGGCCTGCGGCTGGAAGCCCAGCTCCTTGGCGCGCTTTTCCAGCTGGCTGACGATGTCGCGGTCTTCCAGCTCCACCGCGCTGTGGCAGCTGTTGCAGATCAGGAACGGCACCGAGTGCTGGGCGCTGCTGGGGTGGTGGCAGGCCACGAAGGCGTTCACCGACTCCAGCTTGTGCACGAAGCCATTGGCCATCAGGAAGTCCAGCGCGCGGTACACGGTGGGCGGGGCATCGGCGCCCACGCCCTTGCCGTTGCGCACCCATTCCAGCAGCTCATACGCCTTGACCGGCTTGCCGGCTTCGGCGATCAGCCGCAGCACGTTGGCGCGGATCGGCGTCAGCCGCAGTCCGCGCTCCGTGCACACGCGCTCCACCACCTTCACGAAGTCCGAGGCGTCGTGAACGTGGTGATGAGGGGCGGTACAAGCGGTCTTGGCGGACATGCGCGGTCTCCTGTGGTCAGGCCGTCGGTACTTTAGTAAGTGCGACGTCGATGCGTTTCAAGGCCTCTTCACGCCCGGCCAGGAACACGGTCTGGGAAATGTCCGGGCTGACCTGGGTGCCGGTGATGGCCACGCGCAGCGGCTGCGCCACCTTGCCCATGCCGATGTCCAGCGCGGTGGCCACCTCGTGCAGGGCCATCGACACGCTTTCGGCAGTCCACTCGCTGGCCGCAGCCAGCAGCTCGCGGGCCTTGCCCAGCGCCAGTTCCGCGCCCGGCTTGAAGTGCTTGGCCACCGCCGCCTCGTCGTATTCGACCAGCGGCTGGTACCAGACCACCGCCTTCTCCGCCATTTCCTTCAGGGTCTGCACGCGGTCGCGCAGCGCCACCACCACGTCGGCCGGGGCCGGGCCGGCGCCCAGGTCCAGGCCCAGCTTGTTCAGCTGGTAGACCAGGTGCGGGGCGATGTCGGCCGGATTTTCGGTCTTCAGGAAGTGCTGGTTGACCCAGCCCAGCTTGGCCATGTCCAGGCGCGAGGCCTTGGAATTGCAGTTGGTCACGTCGAACAGGTCGATCAGTTCCTGGCGGCTGAACAGCTCCTGGTCGCCATGCGACCAGCCCAGCCGGGCCAGGTAGCTCAGCAGCGCGTCGGGCAGGTAGCCGGCGTCCTTGTACTGCATCACGTCGGCCGCACCGGTGCGCTTGGACAGCTTGGCGCCCTGCTCGTCCAGGATCATCGGCATGTGGCCGAACTTCGGCACCGGCGCGCCGATGCCTTCGTACAGGTTGATCTGGCGCGGGGTGTTGTTGATGTGGTCGTCGCCGCGGATGACCTCGGAAATGCGCATGTCCCAGTCGTCCACCACCACCGCGAAGTTGTAGGTGGGGAAGCCGTCCGGGCGGAAGATCACCATGTCATCCAACTCGCTGTTGGCGATCTCGATGCGGCCCTTGATCAGGTCGTCGAACACCACCGTGCCTTCCAGCGGGTTCTTGAAGCGGATCACCCGGTTCGGATCGTCGCGGTACGGCAGGTTCAGCTCGCGCGCGGCGCCGTTGTAGCGTGGCTTTTCCTGCTTGGCCATGGCCGCCTCACGCATCGCATCGAGTTCCTCGCGGGTTTCGTAGGCGTAATAGGCCTTGCCGTCGGCGATCAGCTGCTCGGCCACTTCCTTGTAGCGGGCCACGCGCTGGGTCTGGTAGATCGGGCCTTCGTCGTAGTTCAGGCCCAGCCACTCCATCGCCTCCAGGATCGCGTCGATGGCGCCCTGGGTGCTGCGTTCACGGTCGGTATCCTCGATGCGCAGCACGAATTCCCCGCCACGGTGGCGCGCCTCCAACCAGCAGTACAGCGCCGTGCGGGCGCCGCCAATGTGCAGGTAGCCGGTGGGACTGGGGGCGAAACGGGTGCGGCAGGTCATGGAGGGCTCGGGAGAACGGGGATCGCGGCAATTTTACCTGCCCCGGCCGGCATTGGGGGCCGGGGCGTTCATCGGGCCCGCATCTCCCGGCCAGACGTGCTCGTACAGCGCGGTCCAGCCGCGCGCGGCGGCCTGCTCCTGCATGCGTCCGGCATGGACCTGGCGCAGGTGGAACTGCATGCGCCCGGTGCCGGCGGCCGGGAGGGCCCCGTACATTTCGGCCAGGGTCTCGGCACTGTCGTCGCCCAGCGTGCGGGAAGAGAGCCGGCTGAAGTAGCGCGACCCGAACAGGTTGTTCACCCACTGGTTGAAGCGCGGCAGTTTCTTGAACACCATCAGGCCGAAATTGGGGTCGTAGAGCAGGTATTCGCGCCGGCCGTTGTCCAGCACGTTCACCCCGCACACCATGCTGTGCTGCGTGCCGCTCAGGACGAAATGGCTGCTGCGGGCGGTATTGGCAAGGAACCCGGCCAGTTCATCGATCTGGATCAACGATGCCGCCGACATCGAGCCCGGTTGCAGGGCCGCCCCCTGGGCGTCGCGGATCAGCGCGCGCACTGCAGCGGCCGCCGCGCTGTCAGGCTCGCGGATCGCCTGGCGCAGATGCTCCAGGACATGGATCTCTTCGCCCTGCCCCATCGCGGTGGCCACGATCCGCGACAATCCGGTGCACATGCCCGCCGCGGACAAGCCCGTGCCTTCGGCCAGCAGGCCCTGGGAGGCCTGCAGGAACTGGCCGCCGGCGATGTACACCGAGTCGTGCACTACCTCGTTGACCACGGTGTAGCGCTCGGCACGCAGCGTACTGTCCAGCCGCTCGATGATCACCGACAGCGCGCCCTGCTGCACCGGATCGAGATGGCCGGACACGAACAGCTCCTTCATCTGCTCCAGTGAGGCGCTGTCGCGCGCCTGCTCCGGGGTCATCACCCGCTCCCAGTGATTGACGCCCCACTGGAAATCCTGCGAGCTGCTGTCCACCGAATGGGAGTGGGTGCGCTCGACCAGCGAATTCAACGAACCGCGATAGCTGCGTTCCACCGACTGCCTGCGCTTGCTGGATCGGCTGATCGGTGCGCCGCCGCGCAGGCCGACGTCGCTGTGGGGTTCCCACGCACCGTCGGCATTCAGCCGTACCGGTTGGTGGTAGAAGTTGCCCGGCTGCGGATTCTGCAGGCGCCAGGTGCCATGGGCCCGATCGAAGGCCACTTCGTACGTATGCCCACCCTGGCTGATGTACCGCCGGCCCAGGTAGTCGTGCAGGCCGTTATCGGCGGCGCGCGATCCCGACAACGCGAGCGGCCGCGCGTAACGCTCGGCCAGGGGCGCCAGCGGATCATCAAGCTGTTCCCAGGCCGGCGTCTGTAGTGCCGGCTGCAGTCGCGAACCATCGCGCGCGGCCAGCGCCGCCAGCCGCGCGGTTCCAAGCGGCGCCGACAAGGCCAGGCCCACGGCACCGCCGACTGCCGTGCCGGCGCCGGCACGACGCTGCTCGGGCGTGTCGCCGTCGACCATCTGTTCCACGCCTCCTCCCAGCTGCAGGGCCGACAGCACCGCCACCACCGGCAGCGTCTCGGGCACCAGCAGGGCGACCAGGCCCATCGCCTGCTCACAGCGTTCCAGGCGCGGCATCCAACGGCGCCGGAACGCCTCCCACTCCGAGGTCATCAACGTCTGTGCATCGCGACGCGCGCGTTGCCGCAGCCGTGCCAGCAGGGCCTGCGACACCTCGCCGGTGATCGGCACCACCGCGCCACCGTGTCCGAAGATCGCCTGGGTGCCGGCACCCAGCGCGGTATGCACGCCGTTGGACATCCAGCCGTCCTGCAGATCGGCCAGGTCGAACGCGGCCTCCAGCCATTGCCGTCCGGTGTCGGTGGCCGCCGCGCGTTCGATCCAGCCCATCATGTCGGCCTCGCTGGCGAACTCATGGAAGCGGTTGCGATCGTTGGGGAAGTACAGCAGTACCTCCGGCCCTACCCCGTCGGCGACGTGCAGCACGGTCGAGGCGATGCCATGGACCTGCAGCCAGCCGGTGCGCACACCAGGACGCGCAACCGGCCGGTAGGCGGGATCCTGGGATTCGGTGGCGGTCATCGTGCCGAACACCCCCAGGGCCAGCTGCACGCCACGTGCGGACAGCGATCCGTCGGCATGCTGCTGCGCACAGCCGTACAGGTAGCCGCCGCGCAGCGTCGTCAACACGGCCGGCGCGTGCGCCTGCCAGAACCGGTCCAGCGCACGCAGGTAGTCGCCCTGTACATCCAGCTCGCGCGCCATCGACAGCAGCTGCGATGCGTCCAGTCCCACCACCTCGCTGTTCTCGTCGAACACCGCGCTGTCGCTGCTGGTGTACAGGCCCAGCAGGCGCCCGGGGGTGTCGTCGAAGCCCGCCGCGCGGGTCATGGCACAGTCGGCGAAGCTGGCCGCCGCCTGCTTCTGCGCGCGGTTGTGGACCCACCCGCTGCGCGTCTGGTCGCTCGGATACCCGTCCTTGAAGGACACGATGTAACAACAGCTGCTGTCGAACGCGGTGCGGTAACGGCGCATGATTTCGTCATCCAGGCGCTGCTGGACGAACGGGACCAGCAGGGGGTAGGCGTGCTCGACCAGGCTGCGGCCGGCGCCCAGCGCGTGCAGCCAGCGCGCGCCCGCCATGCCGGCATTGCACAGCGCACCCGGTGTGCTGGGAGGAAAGCGCGCCGTCCAGTGCGCCGCGCTGCGCGCGTTCAGACCGTCCATGTCCAACGCTGCCAGCTCGCCTGCGGCAGCCAGCACCGGCACCGGAACGGGCAGGTACGGCAGGGCCAGTGCCGTATCGAGCGCGTTGAAGGCCTCGCGGATGCGCGCAGGCGATGACAGCCCGGCGGCGCGCAGCTGCGCATGCCGCAGCTCCAGCGCCTGCATGAACAAGGCCCAGCGGAAGTCGCCGTCGATCCCGTAGGCCTTCACCACCGCCAGCGCGCCCTGCTGCCAGCGGGCGTGCTCGTTGACCGCTACGCGCACCGGCAACTGGTGGCGCACCTCGTCGGCAAGCTGCTGCAGCGCCGCGTCGCTGCCGTTGAACGCCTCGATCAATGGAATCCGGGTGGTGCTGATCACCAGCGTGATGGGCGCCTGCGGCGATGCCGCCGCCTGCGCGGTGACCAGCAGCACCCCGTGCAGCGGCACCGCATGGCCACGGTCGTTGGCCGCCAGCGCGTGCACGTCGATCTGCCAGCCCGGCAGGGCCAGCGCGCGGCCGTTGGCCGCTTCGGCCACATCGAAACGGGCCGGGAAGTCGGTCAGCACCTTGACCGCGGCGGCCGCGTCGTCGCCGAGCTGGCCCGCTGCGTTCAACAGCACCGCCGTGCCTGCAAGCCGCCGGCCGATGCCCGAGACGAAACCTTCCGAACCCGGGGTCGGGCGACCATGCCAGGCCTGTTCGAGGCACGTGTCGTACCGGCGCCGGAAGGCGCCCAGGTAATCGCGTCCCTGCACCTTTCGGAACGCCTCCAGGGTCAGCTCGCGACACTCCTGCACCGGGAAGTAGGTCCCCGGTACGCAGCGGTAATAGAGCCCGGCGTGCCCCGTGTCGGCGTCGACCGGCAGCAGGGCCGCCCCCACCAGGGCGTGGCTACTGACCAGCCCGCTGCGTACCCGCCGGTCGGGCGGGAGCAGCCGATGCTGGTTGCGGAACAGCGCGCCGGGCGGGCGCAGCTGCTCGGCTTCCCAGGCGCGCCATTGCTGGCTGACCTGGAAGGTATTGAGGTAGATCGTGGTGGGGTCGATCACCTGGCCGGTGGCGTTGAGCAGGGCGGCTGCGACCTGGCGCGCGAGGTCGGTGTCGAGGTTCGGCAGCGCCGCGGCGGACAGGGTCAGCGCCCGCTCGGACGCCACCACATGGCGCCAGGCCGCGGTCAGGCGCTGGTGCTGCTCGCTGGCGTTGCGCCCCATCGACTGCACCCAGGTCAGCATGCGCGAGCGCGTTACCGCCAGGTCCACGCCCGCTGGCGGCGCGAGCGCGGCGGCGCCCGGCGGCGGCGCCTGCTGCGCCACGTCCACCAGCAGGCGGGTGGCCGCGTCGAGCCGGGCGCGCTCGATGGCATCCAGCCCTTCGCCGCCGCCGCGTGGCACGGTGAGGGGGCGAAGCGCACGGCGCACACGCGCCCTGCCCTCCGCTTGCGGAGCTCCGCCCAACGCATCGATGACCTCGCGTGCGACCTCGTTGGTCTCCAGCAGGGTGGCAACGCTGTCCCGCAGCAACGTCGCATCGCCTCCTGCGTCCTGGTGCACGCGTCGCCACAGCACGTCCCAGACCGATCCGTCGCCGTCGCGGTCGATCACGGCGGCCAGAAGCCGCACTGCGTGCTGCGTCCGCGCGTCCGCCCGCGCCGCGTCCGCTTCCGGCCCAGGTTCCCGTTGCGGTTGCGCTTCCCCCGTGGGCGCAGTGGCCCGGGTGTCGCCGGATGCCCATCGCCAGCCCAGCGCCGCCACGCCCAGTCCGCCGCCGACCAGGCTTGCCGCCAGCGCCAGCATGCCGCCGCCGCCCTGCCGCGCTGCGCCGGACGCCACCGCCGCCGGCGCGCTGGCAATGGCGGGGGTGGGCGCAGCGCTCCCTGTCGGCAACGCAGCGTCGGCCGTACCCCACCGCAGCGCCTTCAGTCCGGGCGCGAGCCCAGCCACGAACAGCACCGCATCGCCCAGTGCGCGGCGCAGGCTGGGGCGCGCCGTGGCGGCCAGCGCTGCGCGGTCGGCGACTGACAACAGCCACTGGCCGAGCCGGTCCCCGTGGCCGCCCTGGGTGGCCAGCAAGGGGTCCGCCGCCCCGCCGGCCAGCCGGTCCAACGTCGCCAGTATCCGGGCGCGCTGGGCGTCGCCGATCAACGGCACGCACGCGTCATCGACGCTGTCGAACAGTGCCGGCAGCGCGCTGCGTGCATCGATGCAGGCGCCATTGAGCGCGGCGGCGGCAGCGGCCTGTGCCACTGCACGGTCGACCTGCGCCGGGGTCAGTGCCGGCATCCAGTCGCGCAGCTGCTGGCGCACCGTGTCACGCTGACGGGACGGCGAAGTGCTGCACAGGCGTTGCGCCACCTCGCGGGCGTCCGCCGCGCCGAGGGCGCGCTCGGCATCAAGGGCTGCGTTCCAGTCGCGTCGCGACTGGTCCAGCGGTCGGTACAGGGCATCGCGCATCGCCTGCAGCAGCGTATTGCGGCGGGCTACCGCGTCGGTCAGCAGTGCCCGCACGGGTGCGCACTGCACTTCCCACTCCACCCGTGGCAGGGTCAGCAATGCCATCAGGCTGCTACGCCAGGCGGCACGCTGCGCGGGCGCAAGCGCCACGGGCAGCAGCCGGTCCAGCGCATCGTCCACCAGCCCCTGCGCCATCGGCGCGGCCAGCGCGGTGCGGTGGAAGTGCGGCTGCAGGGTCAGGAAAAAATGGGCATCCAGCGGCCCCTGTCGCAAGGCAGCGGCGAGCGCGTCCAGCTCCCCGCGCGGTATGCCGTCCAGCCACAGCCTTCGCGACGGTGCGCACGGCGGTGTGTTGCGGATCGACACCGCGCCGGCGGCAGGCCGACGGCGCGACGATGGCAGGGATGAGGGACAGGCCGGTGCGCCGCCAGCACGGCCCACCGGGGACAGCGTAAGGTTCGCCATGACGTGTGGTGAGGTGACAAGGGGCTGGAACCTAGCGCGATCCTGCGCGGTTACCAGCCTGTCCTTGTCCCAGCAGCGTCCGGTGGTCCCACACGAAGCCGGAAGCGTCGTGCAGGATGGCGGATTACGTCAACGCCGCCTACTTGAGGCCCGCCCCAAGTTCGTACCAGTCGATCCGGCGGGTGATCCACATGGCCGCGGCCAGCACCGCGAACAGCAGCAGCGAACCCATCAGCAGCGCGTTGTTCTCCGACACCAGCAATCCGTACAGCGCGCCGTAGAGGACGGTCAGCATGCCGGCAAAGCCGAGGCCGCGCAGCCAGCTGCGCAGCACGCCGGACAGGTACACCGCCTGCAGTCCGATACAGGCCACGGCCGACACCAGGTAGGCCAGCCAGAACGGAATATGTTCGGACAGGCTCAACAGCAGCAGGAAGAAGATCGCCAGCGCCAGGCCGACCATCAGGTACTGCAGCGGGTGGATGCGCAGGCGCTTGATCAGCTCGAACAGGATGAAGCCGACGAAGGTGAGCACGATGAAGAGGATGCCGTACTTGCTGGCACGGTCGGCCTGGGTATAGATGTCCACCGGATTGACCAGTTCCACGCTGACCGTTTCCGCGTCCACGTCAGCGCTGCCGCGCAGCTGGCGCTGCGCCTCCGACGCCAGCGACGACACCGCCCACTGTGCCTCGAAGCCGTTCTCGCCCACCCGGCGCTCATTGGGCAGGAAGCTGCCCCCGAACAGCGGGTGCGGCCACGGCGAGCGGATCGCGATGCGGCTGTCGTCGCCCACCGGCACCACCGCCAGCGAACGGGTGCCGTCCAGCACCAGCGACAGCTCCACCCGGCTGGCCGCCAGCAGGCCACCAGCGGTGTCGGCGAAGCCTTGCATCGGCACGTGCAGGCCCTTGCCGATGCCGCTGACCCCGCCGACGCCAGGCTGCAGGCGCAACGCCTGGCCATCCACGTTGAGCTCCGGCGAGCCGACCAGTCCGCGGACGTCGGCGATGCCCACCGCCAGGTACGGCGTGCCGTACACCCGACCGGCCTTGACCGGATAGTCGTCATCGCCGAACTCGGCGCTGACCTTGGCCTTCCAGGTGTATACCGGCACCCGGAACAGGCCGATCCGGCGTTCGTCCGGCACCATGCCGCCGTCGACCACCAGTTTCGACGGCATCTGCAGCCAGTAGCTCTGCTCGATCTGGGTTTCCACCTTCTTGGTGCCGGCGGCATCGATGACTTCCACCTGGCGGGTTTCCGTCCACGGCACCACCCGGATCGGGCCGGTGAGGGTCTGCGCCCCGGCCCGGCCCTGCGCCACGCGCAGGTAGGCTTCGTCGCGATACGCCTCGCGTTCGCTGATCACGCCCCGGATCATCATCAACGGAATCAGCAGCAACAGGATCAGTCCGCCCACGATGGCGAACCGCAACAGCATATGAAGGGATTTCATCACCCGTCCTCGGTTGGGAAGGGTGCCAGCATCCTGCGGGCGGGTGGGCGCAGGATGGGCCGTGTTTGAAGCGAGTGTGAAGTCGTAGCGCCGCGCCCTGCGTGGCGCTACCGCAGCTCGAGCGTTGCGACCGCGCCGCCGCCCTCGCGATTGGCCAGCGCCGCCCGGCCCCCATGCAGCCGCGCCACTTCCTGCACGAACGACAACCCCAAGCCCGAACTGCGCTGGCCGGTGGCCGGGCGCGCCAGCGAATAGAAGCGCTCGAACGCCCGCTCCAGCGCATAGTCCGGCACCCCGCTGCCACGGTCGGCCACGCGCAGCACCACGCTGTCGCCCTCGCGCGCAGCGCCCAGTTCGATGCGGCTGCCGGCAGCGGAAAAAGCCAGCGCGTTTTCCAGCAGGTTGTTCAGCGCCTGCCGCAGCAGATAGGCATCGCCCTGCACCTCCAGGGCCGCGTCGGGGTCGATGTCCAGCGCAACCCCGGCCGCCTGCGCCCGCATCGCCACCGCATCAGCGGCCGCCTGCAGCAGCGGCGTCACCGCCACGCGCTCGCGCTTCTGCAGCCAGCCATGCTGCTCCACCTCGGCCAGCGCCAGCAGCTTGTCGATGGTTTCGGTAAGACGCTGCTCCTGGCCCTGGATGCTGCGCGCGAAGTGCACGCGGTCGGCCTCCGGAAGCGGCTCCTGGAGCAGCTCCGCCGCGCCCCGGATGGCGGCCAGGGGACTCTTCATTTCATGGGTCAGCGACTGCACGTACTGCTCCACGTAGGCCTTGCCTTCCAGCTTGCGACGCATGCTTTCCAGCGCCCGGCCAAGGTCGCCGATCTCATCGCGGCGCGCCTTCGGCGGCGGCACCGGCTCGCCCGCGCTCACTGCCTTGGCGTAGCGGTTGAGCCGGTTCACCCCGTGCATCAGCCAGCCGGTCATCAACAGCCCGATCAAGGCCGACAACCCGATCAGCCACGCACCTCGCTGCAGGATGGCGCGCTGGCTGGCGGCGATGAACGGGTCGATGCTGCGATTGGGCTGGGCCAGGCTGAGCACGCCGATCAGGCGGGTGGGGTCGGACGGGTCATGGATCGGCGCGGCCACATGCATCACCGAATGCACCTCATCGCCGGGCGTTTCCGGGCTGGAGCGCGCACCGTATTCGCCGCGCAGGGTGCGGTAGACATCGTTCCAGCGTGAGTTGTCGCGGCCGATGTCCTTGCCCGTCGAGTCGTACACCACGATGCCGCGCGCATCGGTGATGGTGACGCGGTAGTCCAGGCTGCGCTTGGGGAAGCGCCACACCATCGCCTTGGGATCGCGGCGCTCCGCACGTGCGAGGCTGGCCACGAACGCGCCGTCGCGGAGGTGACCGGCCTTCAGGTCGGCAGCGGCCATTTCCGCCAGTACGTTGGCCGCGTCGACCAGGGTGGCCTCCATCGCCTGGCGCACGCCCGGCTTTACTTCATTGACGAACACGCGCATCACGAAGAACGCGGCGATGCCCACGATCAGGAAGAAGCCCAGGAACAATTTGAGCCCCAGCCGCACGCTACACCTCCAGGGCGTAGCCCACGCCGCGGTGGGTGCGGATCGGGTCGGGATCGGCGCCGGCCGCGCGCAGCTTGGCGCGCAGGGTCTTCACGTGGGTGTCGACGGTGCGGTCGGCGCTGTCGGCGGCACTGTCCCAGCCCCGGTCCATCAGCTGGGCGCGGCTGAGGATCGCCCCGGGCCGCTGCAGCAGCGCAGCCAGCAGCGCGTATTCGTAGCGGGTCAGCTCCAGCGCCTGGCCATCGAAGCGGATGCGGCGTCCTTCGCGGTCGATGGCGAAACGCCCGTGGGGCTGCCAGCCTGCCGTTCCAACCTCGACCCCCGACCCGCTGCGGCGCAGGCGGGCGCGTACCCGCGCCACCAGCTCGCGCGGGGAGAAGGGCTTGGCCATGTAGTCGTCGGCACCCAGCTCCAGGCCCAGGACCCGATCGAACTCGTCATTGCGCGCGGTCAGGAAGATCACCGGCACCTGGCTGAAGGTGCGCAGGGTGCGGCACACCTCGAAGCCGCTCATGTCCGGCAGGCCCACGTCCAGCACCACCACGTCCACCGGCGCCTGGCGCAGCTGCTGCAGCGCCTGGGCGCCCAGCAGGCAGTGCTGGGCACCATAGCCCTCGCTGCGCAGCGCGTAGAGCACGGTATCGGCGATGGCGGTTTCGTCTTCGACGACCAGGACGGTATGCAGGGGCCGGTTCATGCGCGCAGCATAGCCGCTGGGGCCGCCGCGCCGTACACTGCGCCGATGAATTACCACCACGCCTTCCATGCCGGCAACCATGCCGATGTGCTCAAGCACATCGTGCAGCTTGCCCTGCTCGACAGCTTCAAGCGCAAGGACAGCCCGTTCTTCGTGCTGGACACCCACGCCGGCGCTGGCCGCTACCTGCTGGCCAGCGAGGAAAGCCGCAAGACGCTGGAGGCCGAAGACGGCGTGATGCGGCTGATGGCGCAGCCGACCCTGCCCGCCGTGGTGGAGCGCTACCTCAAGGCGGTGCAGGCCGACAACCCGGTCGGGGCAATGATCAGCTACCCCGGATCGCCGCTGCTCAGCGCCCAGGCCATGCGCGAACAGGACCGCATGGCCGTGTGCGAACTGCAGGACGCTGAAGCGGCTGCGCTCAAAGCGCTGTTCGCGCATGACAGCCGCGTGGCGGTGCTGCATGCCGACGGCTACGCACAGAACAAGGCGCTGCTGCCGCCCAAGGCCAACGGGGTGAAGATCGGCCGCGGCCTGGTCCTGATCGACCCGCCGTACGAGGGCCAGGATGCCGAATACCAGCGCATCCTCGCCTCGGTCAGCGAGATCCTGGGCCGTTGGCCGCAGGCCAGCTTCGCGATCTGGTTCCCGATCAAGCAGCGCCGTACCATCCTGCACTTCCTGCGCAAGGCCTGCGCCCTGCCGGTCAAATCGGTGCTTACAGTAGAACTACTGGTGCGGCCCGACGACTCTCCCCTCAGGCTAAACGGCAGCGGCATGCTGTTGCTCAACCCGCCGTGGCAGTTCGACCAGGTCCTGGCACCCGCGATGCCCGCACTGAAGCAGCACCTGGGCGAAGCAGGAGCCAGTACCCGCCTGCAGTGGCTCAAGCAGGCGGAATGACGGGTGTGAGCGTTCCGTTCACGGAACGCAGCCCCGGGGATGCGAGAATCCGAAGACCACCAAGGAACCACCGGTATGGCTACCCGTAACCGCATGCCGCCCTGGCACGAAATCTTCAAGGCTCCCAGC
Organism: Stenotrophomonas sp. NPDC077420; assembly: GCF_044543385.1. Lineage (NCBI taxonomy): Bacteria > Pseudomonadati > Pseudomonadota > Gammaproteobacteria > Lysobacterales > Lysobacteraceae > Stenotrophomonas > Stenotrophomonas sp. NPDC077420. The sequence continues at coordinate 98,362 of NZ_JBITVZ010000011.1, read as the reverse complement.
GGCCATGAACTGCTGATCCGCCCGATCCGTCCCGAAGACGGTGAACCGCTTCGCGCTGCCTTCAGCCTGTTCGGCCCGGAAGAAATCCGCGACCGCATGCTGAAGTCGGTCAATGAGCTCTCTTCCGAAGAAGCGCAGCGGCTGACTCATCCCAACGTCAAGTCCGAGATCACCCTGGTCGCGGCCGAAACGCTGCCGGCCGGTGAGGCCGTCGTGGGCGCACTGGCCCGCGCCTCGATCGTGCAGGGCACCCGCGAGGCGGAATACGCCATCCTGATCAGCCACTTCCTGATCGGCCAGGGCCTGGGCCGGCAGTTGATGCGCAAGCTGGTCAAGTGGGCGCGTGGCAAGTACCTGGACCGCCTGTACGGCGACGTGCTGGAAGAAAACGTACCGATGAAGCAGCTGGCCGCGTCGCTGGGCTTCAAGCAGATACCGCACCCGAAGGAAACCCCCGGGCTGGTGCGCATGGTGCTGGAGCTCGACCCGGGTCAGTAAGCCGCCATCACATGGCCGTCTGCTAAAATCGGCGGCTCATGTCACGCACTTCCTATCCCGCTCCGCCGCTGCCCCGCTCCGGCCAGCTCCGCGCCTGGTGGCGCGCTCCCGCATCGCCGACGGCACTGGCGTGGTACATCGCCCGTGCTGCCGATGTGCACGATGGGCCGTTGCTGGTCATCGCGCGCGACAACCATGGCGCCAACCAGATCGAGTCCGACCTGCGCACCCTGCTGGGCAGCGCGTCGGACCTGCCCGTGGTGGCGTTCCCGGACTGGGAAACCCTGCCCTACGACGCCTTCAGCCCGCACCCGGACATCATCTCGCAGCGCCTGGCCGCGCTGCACCAGCTGCCGACGCTGCGCCGTGGGATCGTGGTGGTGCCGGTGCAGACCGTGCTGCAGCACCTGGCGCCGCTCAAGTACATCATCGGCGGCAGCTTCGACCTGAAGGTCGGCCAGCGCCTGGATCTGGATGCGGAAAAGCGCCGGCTGGAAGCGGCCGCCTACCGCAACGTGCCGCAGGTGATGGACCCGGGCGATTTCGCCGTGCGCGGCGGCCTGCTCGATGTGTTCCCGATGGGGGCCGAGGCGCCCCTGCGCATCGAACTGCTGGACGAAGATATCGATTCGATCCGCGCCTTCGACCCGGAAAGCCAGCGGTCGCTGGACAAGGTCGACGCGGTGCGCATGCTGCCCGGCCGCGAAGTGCCGCTGGACGAACTGAGCGTGTCGCGGGTGCTGGCCACCCTGCGCGAACGCTTCGACGTGGATACCCGGCGCAGTGCGCTGTACCAGGATCTGAAATCCGGCCTGGCCCCGGCAGGGGTGGAGTACTACCTGCCGCTGTTCTTCGACCAGACCGCCACGCTGTTTGACTACCTGCAGGCCAATGCGCTGCCGGTGATCGCCCCCGGCGTGGGCGAAGCGGCGGCCTCGTTCTGGGCGCAGACCCAGAACCGCTATGAGCAGCGCCGGCATGATGTGGAGCGCCCGTTGCTGGCGCCGACCGAGCTGTACCTCAGCCCCGAGGCACTCAACGCGCGCTTGAACACGCTGCCGCGCATCGAGGTGTGGGGCGCGGACCACGCCCGCCTCGAAGAGGCCACGCCGCTGGGCGACCAGCCACTGCCGCCACTGCCGGTGGCGGCGCGTGATGCGCCTGCCGGCGAGGCGCTGAAATCGTTCCTTGGCCACTATCCCGGCCGCGTACTGATCGCCGCCGATTCGCCCGGTCGCCGCGAAGCGCTGCTGGAGGTGCTTCAGGCCGCTGAGCTGAAGCCGCCCGTGGTAGGCGACCTGCCGACCTTCCTGGCCGACGCGTCGCAGCGCTTTGCGATCACCGTGGCGCCGCTGGAAGACGGCTTCGCGCTGGACACCCCGGCGCTGGCAGTACTGACCGAGCGCCAGCTGTTCCCCGAGCGCGCCGGCACCACCCGGCGCAGCCGCCGGGTCGGGCGCGAGCCGGAAGCGATCATCCGCGACCTGGGCGAGCTCACCGAAGGTGCTCCGATCGTCCATGAAGACCACGGCGTCGGTCGCTACCGCGGGCTGATCGTGCTCCACGCCGGCGGCATGCCGGGCGAGTTCCTGGAAATCGAATACGCCAAGGGCGACCGGCTGTACGTGCCGGTGGCCCAGCTGCACCTGATCAGCCGCTACTCCGGCGCCTCGCCGGAGACCGCGCCGCTGCATTCGCTCGGTGGCGAACAGTGGAGCAAGGCCAAGCGCCGCGCGGCCGAGAAGGTCCGTGACGTGGCCGCCGAACTGCTGGAAATCCAGGCCCGCCGCCGTGCGCGCGCCGGCCTGGCGCTGCACGTGGACCGCGCGATGTACGAGCCGTTCGCGGCCGGCTTCCCGTTCGAGGAAACCCCGGACCAGATCGCCGCGATCGAAGCGACCCTGCGCGACCTGGCCAGCAGCCAGCCGATGGACCGCGTGGTCTGCGGCGACGTGGGCTTCGGCAAGACCGAGGTAGCGGTGCGCGCCGCGTTCGCTGCCGCCAGTGCGGGCAAGCAGGTGGCGGTGCTGGTGCCGACCACGCTGCTGGCCGAACAGCATTACCGCAACTTCCGCGACCGCTTCGCCGACTGGCCGCTACGGGTGGAAGTGCTGTCGCGCTTCAAGAGCACCAAGGAAATCAAAGCCGAGCTGGAGAAGGTGGCCGCCGGCACCATCGACGTGATCATCGGTACCCACCGCCTGCTGCAGCCGGACGTGAAGTTCAAGGACCTGGGCCTGGTGGTGGTGGATGAGGAACAGCGCTTCGGCGTGCGTCAGAAGGAAGCGCTGAAGGCGATGCGCGCCAACGTGCACCTGCTGACCCTGACCGCCACGCCGATCCCGCGCACGCTCAACATGGCCATGGCCGGGCTGCGCGACCTGTCGATCATCGCTACCCCGCCGCCGAACCGGCTGGCGGTGCAGACCTTCATTACCGCCTGGGACAACGCCCTGCTGCGCGAGGCGTTCCAGCGCGAACTGGCGCGTGGTGGCCAGCTGTATTTCCTGCACAACGACGTGGAAAGCATCGGCCGCATGCAGCGCGACCTGGCCGAGCTGGTGCCGGAGGCGCGCATCGGCATCGCCCACGGGCAGATGCCCGAGCGCGAGCTGGAACGGGTGATGCTGGACTTCCAGAAGCAGCGCTACAACGTGCTGCTGTCGACCACGATCATCGAATCGGGCATCGACATCCCCAACGCCAACACCATCATCATCAACCGCGCCGACCGCTTCGGCCTGGCCCAGCTGCACCAGCTGCGCGGCCGCGTCGGTCGTTCGCACCACCGCGCCTACGCGTACCTGGTGGTGCCGGACAAGCGCTCGATGACGCCCGATGCGGAAAAGCGCCTGGAAGCCATCGCCTCGATGGACGAGCTGGGCGCCGGGTTCACCCTCGCCACGCACGACCTGGAAATCCGCGGTGCCGGCGAACTGCTGGGCGAAGACCAGAGCGGGCAGATGGCCGAGGTCGGCTTCAGCCTCTACACCGAACTGCTGGAACGCGCGGTGCGCAGCATCCGGCTGGGCAAGCTGCCCGACCTGGATGCGGGCGAGGAAGTCCGCGGTGCCGAGGTGGAACTGCATGTACCGGCGTTGATCCCGGACGACTACCTGCCCGACGTGCACACCCGACTGACCCTGTACAAGCGCATCAGCAGCGCGCGCGACAGTGCCGAGCTGCGTGAGCTGCAGGTGGAAATGATCGATCGCTTCGGGTTGCTGCCGGATGCGGCCAAGCACCTGTTCGCGGTGGCCGAGCTGAAGCTGCAGTGCAACGCACTGGGCATCCGCAAGCTGGAGCTGGGCGAGAACGGCGGCCGCATCGTGTTCGAGGCGCAGCCGCGCATCGACCCGATGGCGGTGATCCAGATGATCCAGAAGCAGCCCAAGCTGTACACCATGGATGGCCCGGACAAGCTGCGGATCAAGGTGCCGCTGCCGTTGCCCGAAGACCGCTTCAACGCGGCCAAGGCGCTGCTGACCACGCTGGCGCCGGGCTGACCGCCCGCGACGGTAGAGCCGACGGTAGAGCCGACTGTTAGTCGGCTACGCGGACTGACCGCCCCGCGACGGTAGAGCCGACTGTTAGTCGGCTACGCGGACCGTACCCGAGCGCGGAGAGAAGCGGACTAACAGTCCGCTCTACCGTCGGCTCTACCGTCCGCTCTACCTCGGACGCCGCGTGTACAAAAAAGGGCCCGGCATCGCCGGGCCCTTTTGCTTACCAGATCACCACGCGCTTGTCGTCGGCGCGCACCATCGCGTCGCCCGGCTTGCACTCGAATGCCTGCGCGAACGCCGGCATGTTCGACGGCGCGCCATTGGCACGGAAGTTCGCCGGCGCATGCGGGTCGGTGTTCAGGCGCACGCGCAGTTCGCCGTCGGTGAAGTTGCGGCGCCACACGGTGGCCCAGTTCATGAAGAAACGCTGGTCCTGGCTGTGGCCATCCACGGCGACATTGGCCTTGGGGTTTTCCTTCAACGCCATCTGCAGCGCGTCGTAGGCCACGGTCAGGCCGCCCAGGTCGCCGATGTTCTCGCCCAGGGTCAGCTTGCCTTTCACATTCACGCCCGGCAGCGATTCGTAGCCGTCGAACTGCGCCACCAGCTGGTCGGTGCGACCGGTGAAGGCCTTGCGGTCGGCGTCGGTCCACCAGTTGTCGAAGTTGCCGTTGGCAGCGAACTGGCTGCCCGAATCATCGTAGCCGTGCATCATTTCGTGGCCGATCACCGCACCGATGCCGCCGTAGTTCAGCGCCGGATCGGCCTTGGCGTCGAAGAACGGCGCCTGCAGGATCGCCGCCGGGAACACGATCTCGTTCTTGGTCGCGTTGTAGTAGGCATTGACCGTCTGCGGGGTCATGCCCCACTCGGTCTTGTCGACCGGCTTGCCGATCTTGTCGAGCATGTAGCGGTAGTTGAACGCGCGCGCGGCCTGCATGTTGCCCAGGTAGCTGTCGGCGTTGGTCTCAAGGCCCGACCAGTCGCGCCACTTGTCCGGGTAACCGATCTTCGGGGTGAAGCTGGCCCACTTCTCCAGCGCCTTCTTGCGGGTGTCTTCGCCCATCCACTCCAGCTTCTCCAGGCGCGCCTTCAGTGCCACCGAGAGGTTTTCCACCAGGTGCTGCATCTGTTCCTTGGACTCGGCCGGGAACACCGCGTCCACGTACAGCTGGCCAAGGCCTTCGCCGATGGAGGTGTTGACCGACTCCAGCACGCGCTTCCAGCGCGGCTGCATTTCCTTCTGGCCCCGCAGGGTGGTGCCGTAGAAGTCGAAGTTGGCCTTTTCGAAGGCGCTGCTCAGGTACGGCGCAGCGTCATCGACGGTGTGGAAGCGCAGGTAGGCCTGCCACGTGGACGCCGGTACGTCGACCAGCATCTTGTCCACCTCGCTGAAGAAGCCCGGCTGGGCCAGGGAGAACTTCTGCGCGGCCGGCACCTTCAGGGTGTCGAACAGCGCGGTCCAGCTGAAGTTCGGGGTCAGCTTGTCCGCTTCAGCAGCGCTGACCGGGTTGTAGCGCTTGGACGGGTCACGCAGTTCGATGCGCGACAGCGACGCCTTGGCCAGGCGGGTTTCAACGTCCATCACTGCCTGGGCGTCGGTCTTGGCCTGGGCGGCATCGACGCCGGACAGGGTCAGCGCCTGCGCGATGTAGGCCACGTAGGCATCGCGGATCTTCGCCTGCGACGCGTCGAGGTAGTAGCCCTTCTCCGGCAGGCCGAGGCCGCCCTGGCCGACGTAGGCGATGACGTTGCCCGAATCCTTGTAATCGGCATTGGCGAACAGCGAGAACAGCACGCCCTGGCCCTGCGCCTGGGTGTCGCGCAGGTACTGGGTGATGGCGGCGGTGTCGTTGAGCGCGGCGATCCGGTCCAGCTGCGGCTGCAGCGGGGCGATGCCGGCCGCTTCGATCTTCGCTTCGTCCGAGCCGGTCTTCCAGATGTCGCCGATCTTGGCTTCCACCGAACCGGCCTTGGCCTGGCTGGCGGCGGCCTGCTGGACCAGCGCGTGCTGCACTTCAAGCGAGCGCTCGCGCAGGATCTCGAAGCTGCCCCAGGTGGTCTGGTCGTTCGGCACCGGGTTGGCCTTGAGCCACTTGCTGTTGACGAAGCCGTTGAGGTCGGTACACGCGGCGATGGCCGGATCCAGGTCAGCGCTGTTGAGCGAGATCAGCGGCGTCTTGATCTGGGACAGGTCGAAGGCCGGCTTGGCGGCATCGGCCTCGGCGGTGGCCGCCGCGGGGGTCTCGGTCTTGTTGCAGGCCGCCAGCGACACGGCGATGGCAACGGTCAGGCCCAGCGGGGCCAGCTTGGAAAACGTCATTGAACTCTCCGGCTACGGTTGGCTGCCCGCAGGGCGGGCAGTCTGCCAGCGTAGCGCGGCGGCGTCGGCGCAAGGACCGGCCAAAGGTCACGGGCTGTATCGACCAACGGTCGATACCTACCAGAGCCCGGCCGCCAGGTGCGGACCGTGGGTCCACCCGCCCGGTAGGTGCGGACCGTGGGTCCGCACGCATGGTAGATGCGGACCGTTGGTCCGCCCGCCCGGTAGGTGCGGACCGTTGGTCCGCACGCATGGTAGGTGCGGACCGTTGTTCCGCCCGCCCGGTAGGTGCGGACCGTTGGTCCGCACGCACGGGGCCCATGGCGGTCCACCCCGGTGGATGTCTACCGCGCCTTGCCCTGGTTCGCCACCGCTTCGGCGGCCTTGCGCGCTGCTTCCGGGTCGCCCAGGTAGCGGAACGACTGCACGGTGAGGTCGTCGTTGAGCTCGAACAGCAGCGGGATGCCGGTCGGGATGTTGAGCTCCAGGATGGCGTCCTGCGAGACGTTGTTGAGGTACTTGTACAGGGCGCGCAACGAGTTGCCATGCGCGGTGACCAGCACGGTCTTGCCGTCCTTCAGCTGCGGGGCGATGGCGTCGAACCAGTACGGCAGCACGCGTTCCAGGGTGGTCGCCAGCGATTCGGTGCCCGGCAGCGCGTTGCGGTCCAGGCCGGCATAGCGACGGTCGTGGATCGGGTGGCCCGGATCCTCGCGGTCCATCGCCGGCGGCGGGATGTCGTAGGAACGGCGCCAGATCTTGACCTGGTCTTCGCCGTGCTTCGCAGCGGTTTCAGCCTTGTCCAGGCCCTGCAGCCCACCGTAGTGGCGCTCGTTGAGGCGCCAGCTCTTGCTCACCGGCAGCCAGTCCTGGTCCAGCTCGGCCAGCGCGCCCTGCAGGGTGTGGATGGCACGCTTGAGCACCGAGGTATGCGCCACGTCGAACTGCAGCCCTTCCTCGCGCATCAGGTGACCGGCAGCGGCGGCTTCGCGGCGGCCCTGCTCGGTCAGCTCCACGTCCACCCAACCAGTGAAGCGGTTGTCCAGGTTCCACTGGCTCTGGCCGTGGCGCAACAGTACGAGTTTCCGGGTCACTGCGGTTTCTCCGAGGGATGGCAAGGCAGGCCGCCATTGTAGCGGCAACCCCGCCGCCCCTGCCCTGCCCCCGTCGGTTCAGGGATGCGGGTGCCCGTGGTGGCCCTGCGCATCCGGACCGGCGCGGCGCGGTTCGTGCACCCGGGCATGCGCGTGTGCGGCGTGGTCGTGGCCAGGGTGGCCGTGTTCATGCGCGTGGCCGTGCGCAGCGGGCGCGCCGTCGCCGCAGTCATCGCCGCAGTGGTCTGTCTCGACCTGCAGGGTGACATGGTCGATGCCGAAGTCCTCATGCAACGCCGAACCGAGTTGGCGGCGCAGACCGTCCGCATCCACGCCTTCGGCGACCACCACGTGCGCGGTCAGTGCCGGCGTGCTCGATGCCAGCGCCCACACATGCAGATCGTGCACATCCTGCACGCCCGCGTGCGCGCACAACCGCGCACGCACCGCCTCCACCTGGATGCCCTTGGGCACGCCTTCCAGCAGCACGTTGATCGCCTCGCGCATCAGCACCCAGGTGCGCGGCAGCACCCACAGCCCGATCAGCACCGCCAGGATCGGATCGATCGGCTTCCAGCCGGTCCAGCGGATCAGCAGCGCGCCGATGATCACCGCCACCGAACCCAGCATGTCCGCCCACACTTCCAGGTAGGCACCTTTGACGTTGAGGCTTTCACCGCTGCCGGCACGCAGCAGGCGCATCGAGATCAGATTGATCAACAGCCCGAACGCGGCGATCACCAGCATCCCGGTGGAGGCGATCTCCTGCGGCTGGCGGAAGCGTGCCACTGCTTCCCAGAGGATGTAACCGGCCACCACGAACAGCATGCCGCCGTTGACCATCGCGCCGAGTGCTTCCAGCCGCGCATAACCGTAGGTGCGGCGTGCGTCGGGCGGGCGCCGGCTCAGGCGCACCGCCACCAGCGCGATCATCAGCGCCAGCGTGTCGGTGGCCATGTGCGCCGCGTCGGACAACAGCGCCAGGCTGTTGGTCCAGAACGCGCCCACCACCTCGACGAGCAGGAAGGTGGTGGTCAGGCCCAGCGCCCACCACAACGGTGTCTCGTGGCGGATTTCGCTGGGCAGGTGATCGTGGTCGTGGCCCATGGGCAACAGCTCCTGTGCAATGCGACACAGCCTACTGCGCGGCGGGCCCGGGAGACTATTACGTTGTTTATAACGTTGCACAGCACATGTGCGCCGCCCGCACATCCCTCGAAGGAGGGATTCGACACGCCCGCCCACGTCAAATAATATTGATTCTCACTTGCTTCCCGCCTGCGTCGACGCCCTGATGCCCGCTTTGCCCCCCTCCTCCACGTCCGCGTCCACGGGGCGCCCTGCCCGCCGCGCGGGTGCCCGCGAGCGCGGCAACGGGGTGCTCTGGGCGAGGGGCGGTCTCGCCCTGCTTGGGGGGTATGCGGTGGCCGCCTGCTGGGCGGCGGCCCTGGCCCGCGTGCTGCCGGGCAGCCTGGCGGACACGGCGCTGGTCGCCACCATGGCGTCGTTCGTGGTCTACACCCTGGCTGCGATCTGGGCCTACGCCGCGCGCAGCAGCGCACGCGCCGCCGTCGGCCTGGCCGCGGCGGCCGCCCCGGCCCTGCTGCTGTTCCTGATGCTGCGCGGGGGCGCGGCATGAGCCAGGGCTTCCGGCAGTCGCAGGCGGTACTCCACACCTGGTCCGGGCTGGTGGTCGGCTGGGTGCTGTACCTGATCTTCATTGCCGGCACCGCCAGCTACTGGCGGGTGGAACTGAGCCGCTGGATGCAGCCGGAACTGGGCCTGCCGGCGAGCGCCGAGGTCGCGCTCGACCAGGCCCAGGCGTTCCTGGCACGGACCGCGCCGGATGCCCGCCGCTGGTCGATTGAACTGCCCGGCAGCCGCGGTAGCGCCACGTCGGTGCGCTGGCAGCCCAAGGACGCGCCGGAACCGAAGCGCGGGCAGCCCAATCCATGGCAGGCCACGCTCGACGCCAGCGGCGAACCGGTGCAGGCGCGCGACACGCGCGGCGGCGACTTCTTCTACCGCCTGCACTTCGACCTGCACTACGTGCCGGTGATCTGGGCGCGTTGGTTCGTGTGCTTCTGCACGATGTTCATGCTGGTGGCCATCGTCAGCGGCGTGATCACCCACAAGAAGATCTTCGCCGACTTCTTCACCCTGCGCCGCGGCAAGGGCCAGCGCAGCTGGCTGGACGGGCACAACGCGCTGGCCGTGCTGTCGCTGCCGTTCCATCTGATGATCACCTACACCGGGTTGATCACGCTGATGACCGTGTACATGCCGTGGGCCGTGGATGCCAACTTCGGCGGGCGCGATGCGTTCTTCGCCGAGCTGTTCCCGCGCGAGGCCAAGGTCGAGCCGCTGGGCCAGGCCGCCACGCCACCGGCACTGGCGGCCCTGTTGCCGGTGGCCGCGCGGCAGTGGGGCGAAGGCCATGCCGCCTCCGTGGTGGTCGACCAGCCCGGCGATGCGGCGATGCGCATCACCCTGCGCCGCGACAGTGGCGACCGCATTGCCGACAGCGGCGAACCGCTGCGCTTCGATGCCCGCGGCACGCTGCAGGGTGACGCCCCGCAACGCTCGGCCACCGTGTACACCCGCGACGGCATGATCGGCATGCACGCCGGCCGTTTCGCCCCCACCGCGATGCGCTGGCTGTTCTTCCTGTCCGGCGTGGCCGGCACGCTGATGGTGGCTACCGGGCTGGTGCTGTGGACGGTGAAGCGGCGCGAACAGCTGCCCGATCCCGCCCGCCCGCACCTGGGTTTCCGCATCGTGGAGCGCCTGAACATCGGCTTCGTGGCCGGCCTGCCGGTGGCGATGCTCGCGTTCCTGTGGGGCAACCGGCTGCTGCCGGCCGCACTGGAGCAACGCTCCAAGGCTGAAATCAGCGTGTTCTTTGCCGCGTGGGCGGTGTGCCTGCTGCATGCCACGCTGCGCCTGCCGCGCCGCGCGTGGGTGGAACAGCTCGCCTGCGCAGGCGCGCTCGCCGTGCTGCTGCCGGTGTTCAACGTGGCGGCCTGGCACGGCGGCATGTTCACTGCTTTTGCCGCAGGCGACCTGGCCAAGGGCGGCATGGATGTCGGCCTGCTGCTGATCGGTGTCGGCCTGTTGTGGGCCGCGCGCAAGGTAAACCGGCATGTGCCGGCGCAGCGACGCGTGCGTGCGCAACGCGCCAGCGCAGCCACCGCGACCGGGCCCGGCGCATGACCGTGCTTTCCCTGCTGCTGTCGCTGTTCGGCTTTGCCTGCCTGTCGCTGGCCATGGAACGCCACCACCGGGATATCTTCGGTACCGCCCCTGCGCCGGCGCGCCGCCGCCGGCTGCGGCTGCTCGGCTGGTTCGCCCTGGGCGCCGCCGTGGCCTGCAGCATCAGCGCCTCGGGCATCGCCTACGGCGTCATCGCCGGTTGCGGCATCCTCGCCGCCGGTGCCGCCCTGCCCCTGCTCTGGCTCAGCTACCGGACCGCGCCCACGGCGCGACCCTCGCCACGCCCCGCCGCATCGCGCGCGCCCGATTCCTGATCTTCGCTGCTACCGAGGTTTTCCCATGTCCCGCTTCCGCACCGCTGGCGCCCCGCGCCGGAACACCCTTGCCCTGTGCCTGGCGCTGGCCGCCACGGCACCCGCTCTGGCGCAGGCCCAATCCGTCGCCACGCCGGACGGGAATACCCCTAAGACCACCGAGCTGGACAAGGTGATGGTCACCCAGCGCACCGAGGGCTACCAGGTGTACGGCACCAACACCGCCACCAAGCTGCCGTTGACCCTGCGCGAAACCCCGCAGTCGCTCACGGTGTTCACCCGCCAGCGCATCGAGGATTTCAACCTCATCACCATCGCTGAGGTGCTGCAGCAGACACCTGGCGTGACCGTGCAGTCCTACGACAGCAACCGCACCCTGTTCACCGCGCGTGGCTTCGCGATCAACAACTTCATGTTCGATGGCGTGCCGACCAACTACACCACCGGTGCCGGCGGCAACTCGATCCTCAGCGATACCTCGATCTACGAGCGCATTGAAATCGTGCGCGGCGCCAGCGGCCTGGTGACCGGCTCGGGCAATCCGTCGGCGACGGTCAACATGGTGCGCAAGCGTCCGACCGACACCTTCCAGGCCAGCACCAGCCTCAGCGCCGGGTCCTGGGACTACCGCCGCGCCGAAGTCGACGTGGGCGGCCCGCTCAGCGCCGGCGGCCGCGTCCGCGGCCGCTTCGTCGGCGCCTACACGGACAAGGAAAGCTGGGTGCGCTTCCAGCACGACACCTCGCCCAGCCTGTATGGCGTGATCGAAGCCGACCTGACCGACAGCACCCGCCTGCGCGGCGGCATCGATTACCTGAAGACCGAGTCCGATGGCGGTGCGTGGAGCGCGTCGCCGCTGTACTTCCGCGACGGCAGCCGGGCGACGATGCCGCGCTCCTACAGCGCGGCGGCGCGCTGGAACGAATGGAACCGCGAGAGCACCAATTACTTCCTCACCCTGGAACAGCAGTTCGGTGCGGGCTGGAGCGGGCGCCTGGCCTACAACCGCCGCGCCACCGACACCGACAGCCTGCTGCTGGCCGGCTCCAATACCGGCAACTGGGCCGACCCGGTCACCGGCCTGGGGCTGCGCATCGCCGATACCTACTCGGTGTCCGAAACCCGCGAAGACGCGTTCGACCTGTACGCGTCCGGTCCGTTCCAGCTGTTCGGCCGTTCGCATGAGCTGGTCGCCGGCATCAACCACTACGACCGCGACCTCGACACGATCCGCGCCGGCATCACCGCGCGCCCGTACAACGTGGCCGCCTTCCCCAGCATCTTCAGCTGGGACGGCATCATCGGCAGACCGACCACGGTCAATTACGGCATCCCCTCCAGCACGGTCAACACCACGGAAACCGGCTACTACGCCGCCGTGCGCCTGAACCCGATGGACGATCTGAAGGTGATCGCAGGCGCGCGCTATTCCGACTACCGCACCACCACCGACAATTTCGACGTCAACGGCAACTTCGCCAGCCGCAGCGCGCGCACCACCGCGCATGAGCCGACCCCGTACCTGGGTGCCATCTACGATCTCAGCGCGAACATCTCCGCGTTCGCCAGCTATTCCGATGTGTTCCAGGCCACCGCGCTGCGCGACATCAACAACCAGCTGCTGGATCCGGTGACCGGCAGCAACTACGAATATGGCTTCAAGGGCGAGTTCTTCGGCGGTCGCCTGTACGGCGCGCTCAATGGCTTCTACATGAAACAGGACAACGTGGCCACGCGCGACCCGGCTGGCGCGGACATCGTGCTGCCTGACGGCAGCGTGCCCTACATCGCCAGCAAGGGCATCGAAACCAACGGCGCCGAATTCGAACTCTCCGGTTCGATCACCGACACCTGGAGCATGACCGGCGGCTACACCTACGCCTACAGCACCAATCCGGACGGCAGCCGTTTCGCCAGCACCAGCCCCATGCACCTGGCCCGGTTCAACACCACCTACCGGCATGGCAACTGGATGGTCGGCGGTGGCGTTACCGTGCAGAGCGCGATCTACCAGCTGCAGCCGATTCCCACCGGCCGTTACACGGCGGCAGGTGCGCCGATCACCGCCAACGGCCAGATGCGCCAGGGCGGCTACATGCTGTTCGACCTGATGGGCCGCTACCGGATCAACGACAACGTGAGCGTGGGCGTGACGGTGACCAACCTGTTCGACAAGGTGTATTACCGCAATGTCGGTTTCTTCAATTCGGGCTACTGGGGCGAGCCGCGGCGGGTGCTGTTCAACCTGCGCGCTGGCTTCTGACGGGCCCCGCCCCCGGTAGGCGACGACCGTTGGTCGTCGCGCCGACGCGGCCGATTCCGCATGGCCGTCAGACCCATCGGGCATACCCGCCGGCGCGGCCGGCGGGTAGCATCGGGCACGCGGCACCCAGCCGCATCCCCGTTCGCCGGAGTTCCGATGCCGCTTCCTGCCCGTTCCGCTGCCGTCCGCCTGATCCTGGCAGGGCTGGCCCTGCTTCCCCTGCTCGCCGCCGCCCGCGAGCTTCCGGCGCCGGCCGAGCATGTGGAGGCCGATGGCCCTTACGTGTTCGCCACCGGGAACGGCCACCAGGCGCAGTGGGTCTGCAACGACCATGTCGTGCAGCGCGAGCTGCCCGCACGCGGCGCCACCACCGTGGTGCTGCCCGAATGCGGCTATCCGCATCCGGTGACCGTGCTGCCGCCGCGCACCGCGCCGGTGGCGCGCCTGCCGGCCACCCCACGCATCGTGGCGCTGTCGGATATCCACGGCCAGTACGGCCTGCTGGTGAAGCTGCTGCGCGCCCATCACGTGATCGACGAGCAGGACCGCTGGTCGCTGGGCGACGCCACCCTGGTGGTGGCCGGGGATGTGTTCGACCGCGGCCCGCAGGTGACCGAAGCGTTCTGGCTGCTGTACAGCCTGCAGCAGCAGGCCGCTGCGGCCGGCGGCGCGGTGCACTTCGTGCTGGGCAACCACGAAACCATGGTGCTGTACGACGACCTGCGCTACGTGAACCCGAAGTACCTCAAGAGCGCGCAGCTGCTCGGGCGCAGCTATCCGGCGCTGTATGGCGCCGATTCGGTGATCGGCCAGTGGCTGCGCACCCGCCCGGTGCTGCTGCAGATCGGCGACACCTTGTTCCTGCATGGCGGCATCGCGCCGGAGAACCTGGAGCTGGTGCGCGGCCTGGAGGCCACCAATACCCTCTACCAGGCGTCGGTCGGCCTGCCCAAGGACCAGGTCAAGGCCGCGCCGGACACCGCGCGCCTGTTTGACGGCAAGACCAGCCCGATCTGGTACCGCGGCTATTTCGACGGGCGCATGGACACCGCGCAGGTCGACACCCTGCTCAAGCAGCTGGACCTCAAGCGCATCGTGGTGGGCCACACCTCGATGCCGCACGTGAGCAGCTTCCATGGTGGGCGCATCATCGCCATCGACAGCAGCATCAAGAAGGGCGAGAACGGCGAGCTGCTGTTCATTGAAAACGACACGGTCAGCCGCGGGCTGCTGGACGGGTCGCGGGTGCCGTTGGCCGACGGCGTCCCTGGCCAGAGCGACTGAGACGGCGAACGGGCGTCGGGCGCTGCACGCGCCCGTACCGTCCGCAGACACGCGTGGCGTGTCTCTACGCGGGCTGGTCTGCGGTGACCAGCGGCTTCACCCGGGCCGGGCGGCTCGGGAAGGCGTGTCGCAGGATGCGCCACATCACCTGGCCGAACTGCTTCGGCAGCGAACCGGTGTTGTAGTGCTGGCCATACCGCGCGCAGATCTCCTTCACCTCCACAGCAATGGCGGCATAACGGTTGGCCGGCACGTCGGGGAAGAAGTGGTGCTCGATCTGGTGGCTGAGGTTGCCGGTCATCACGTTCATCGCCTTGCCGCCGGCAATGTTCGACGAACCGCGCAGCTGGCGCAGGTACCAGTGGCCACGGGATTCATCGCGCACGCATTCCTTCGGGAAGGTTTCCGCGTCGGCAGTGAAATGCCCGCAGAAGATCACCACGTAGGTCCATACGTTGCGGATGACATTGGCTACCACGTTACCCAGCAGCACCGGCAGGAAGAACGGGCCGGCCAGCGCCGGGAACAGCAGGTAGTCCTTGAACATCTGCCTGCCCATCTTGCGCCCCACCGGGCGCGCCTGTGCCAGCAGCTGGCGGAAGGTGATCTTGCCGGCAAACCAGCGGCCCAGGCGCAGGTCCTGGATGGCGATGCCCCATTCGAACAGCAGCGCGAACACCACCGCCACCACCGGCTGGGTCAGGTAAAACGGGCGCCAGCGCTGTTCGGGGAAGATCCGCAGCAGGCCGTAGCCGATGTCATCGTCCAGCCCGCGTACGTTGGTGTAGGTGTGGTGGCGGAAGTTGTGGGTCTTGCGCCAGTTGTCGGCGGTGCCGACGATGTCCCACTCGTAGGTGCTGCCCTGCAGCTGCGGGTCGCCCATCCAGTCGTACTGGCCATGAATGACGTTGTGGGCCAGCTCCATGTTCTCCAGGATCTTGGACAGCGCCAGCAGCGCCACGCCGGCAATCCAGGCCGGAATCAGCACGCTGTGCACGAATGCGCCCAGGAACAGCAGTGCGCGGCCGGCCACGCCGGTCCAGCGCACGCCCGCGACCACGCGGCGGATGTAGCGCGCATCGGCGTCACCCAGTGTCGCCAGGTGGCGGGCACGCAGGGCGTCCAGTTCGTTGCCGAACGCGTCCAGTTCGGCGGCGGACAACACACGGTTCTGCACGGCAGGCATGTTCAAAGCTCCAGGATCAGGTCGGTGCTGGCGCTGTTGACGCACAGCTTCACTTGCGTGGCCGGTTCGGCCGCGTACTCGCCGGTCAGGGTGTGGCGGGTCACGCCACTGGCCTTGCCGCACACGCAGGTATTGCAGATGCCCATGCGGCAGCCGCTGGCAGGACGCAGCCCTTCGGCTTCCAGCGCCTGCAGCAGCGAGGTGCCGCGCGGCAGTTCCAGAATGCGCCCACTGCGGCGCAGCTCCACGCGCACCGTGCCGGTTTCCGCATCAGGCAGCACCGGCGGGGTGAAGGCTTCGGATTGCAGCGTGGCGACCTGCCCCTTCAGCCGCGTGTTGGCGGCCTCGACAAAACCGCCCGGTCCGCAGGCCATCACCTGCGCGCTGGAAACATCGCCCAGCGCGCTGAAATCGTAATCGCCCACGCGCGCGGCCGGCGCGGTCGGATCGCGGGTCAGCGCCAGGTGCACGCGGAAGCCGGGATGGCGGGTGGCGATATCGGCCAGCTCGTCGGCAAAGCACACCGCCTCGCGCTGCTGCGCCCAGTACACCAGGTCCACCTGCGCTGGCATGCCGGCGCTCTCCATCTGGCGCACCAGCGCGCGCATCGGGGTGATGCCGCTGCCCGCAGCCAGCAGCAGCACGCGACCGACCGGGGTGGCCGGCAGGGTCATCTCACCGAAGGCCTGGCCCAGCTCGAACACCTCGCCCACCTGCGCGTGCTGCGCCAGGTGCTGGCTGACCTTGCCGCCGGTGATCGCCTTGACGGTGATCGCCAGGCAGCCGTCATCCAGCAGGGTCGGGCTGTAGCTGCGCGACAGGCGGCGACCGTCCACCTCCACGCCCAGGTTCACGTGCTGGCCCGGGGCCACGCCGCGGAAATGGCGGTTCGGGCGCAGGACCAGGGTGACCGCGTCGGCGCTGGCCGCAGTGCGGGACACCAGCCGTGCCCGCGCCCGGCGCAGGGTCCATAGCGGATGGACGCGGCCGGCCCAGAAGTCGAACAACTCCTCGGACACCCAGTGGCGGGGCGAGAGGGAGGAACGGCGGGCGGCAGGACGAGGGAGTGCGCTCATGCCGTCACTATACGGGCGAGCATACAGCTGTGTATACACTTGTATATCCCTCAGACCGGCTATGATTCAGGGACTTGACCGTCTGGCCTCTGGATGACCCCCCCCGATTCGCACCTGACCGTCCACGACGACGCCCTGCCAGCCCGCAAGGCCTCGATTTCACGCGAGGACCTGCTGGCTGCCGCCCTGACCCTGATCGGCCCGCACCGCAGCGTGTCGACCCTGAGCCTGCGCGAAGTGGCCCGCGAAGCCGGCATCGCACCGAACTCGTTCTATCGCCAGTTCCGCGACATGGACGAGCTGACCGTGGCCCTGATCGACCTGGCCGGCCGTTCGTTGCGCACCATCATTGGTGAGTCACGACAGCGCGCGGCATCGTCGGACCGCAGTGTCATCCGGCTGTCCGTGGAAACGTTTTTCGAACAGCTGCGTGCCGACGACCGCCTGCTCCACGTGCTGCTGCGCGAAGGCAGCGCCGGCTCGGATGCCTTCAAGCAGGCCGTCGAGCGCGAGCTGAATTACTTCGAAGAAGAGCTCTGCGTGGACCTGATCCGGCTGGCGCATGCCGACAACGGCGCGCTGCTGCATGAGCCGCACCTGGTCGCCAAGGCGATCACGCGACTGGTGTTCGCCATGGGCGGCACGGCGCTGGACCAGCCGCCCGAGCGCGACCCGGAGATGATCGAACAGACCGCGCAGATGCTGCGCATGATCATCACCGGGGCGCGCACCATCGCGGGCTTCCCGCCGACGCGCTGACCGTTCAGGGGTCTGCCATCGCCGGCGCGGTGGCTTTCAGATCGACAGGCATGTCGAGATGCACCGACATGCTCGAGATCTTTCCGTCAAGTACGTCCGAGCCGAAATTTTCTACTTTGACCGAATCGTTGGTATAGCTCCGGTCGAAACTGCCCACCGTGACCGGGTTCCAGATGTCCCTGCGCACTGTAATGAAGGTGTACCCCTGGTCCTTCTGGTGGTGCCAGTTGCCAAAGACACGGATCATCATCCCCTTCTTGGCCTTGACGATGCGTACCGAGCGGATCTCGTCGTTGTCGCAGCTCCATCGCCCCGGAAGATTGAAGGCGGTAAACGGCAACGGCACCGTGCACAGCAGGCTCTGGGTTGCATTGTTGCCTTCAAAAAATTCGGCCCTGGACTCGCTTTCTCCTGAGTCCACCTGCATCGAAATACTGGAAACCTTGCCGTCGAGGGTGCCACCTCCCATTCTCGCAATTTCCCACTCTGCTTTCACCTGATTCCGTTCGAACGTTCCAACAGTCACCGGTTTCACAATGTCTTGAAGTGCATATACGAACGCGTAGCCTTGGTCCCGCTGGTGATGCCAGTTGCCGAACAACCGGATCATCGTTCCCTTCTTGGCTTTTATGATCTTCATCGAGCGAATCTGGTCATTCTTGCAACCCGAAGCGCCCGGCAGGTTGTGGGGTGGATAAGGCAACGTAACGGCGCAGAGCAGGTCTCCGCCGCCCTCGTTACCTGAGTAGAATTCGACGCGTTCCGGCGGCACCCCCGCGTCGCTCAGCATCGACATGCTGGAAACCTTACCGTCCAGCGTATGTCCCCCGAGACGAACAATTTCCCAGCGGTCCGTCACCTGATTATGATCGAACGATCCAACCACCTCCGGGAGCAGAATATCCTTGGTGACGTATATGAAGGCATATCCCTGATCTTTGGTGTGGTGCCAATTTCCGAACAGCCGGATCATCGTTCCCTTCTTCGCCTTGAGGATTCGCAGGGACCGCGCCTCGTCGTTGGTACAACCTTGCGCGCCTGGCAGGTTGAATGCGGCGTAAGGAAGCTTCAGTTCGCAAAGGACTTTCTGGCTGGCATTGTTGCCTTCGTGCAACGTGAGCGCCGCATCCGAAAAGTCGGCAGCAGGCAACCCTGGTGAAAGCGCCAGACTGTAGTCGCCCACTTTCTGCTTGGCACGGTGACCCTGGTCGGACGCAACCTTGTAAACCGTGAATCGCCCGGGATCCGGCCGGAATTCCACGATGAGGTAGGTTCGATTCAATAACGCACCGGTCTGGAACACAGGGACTCGGCCAAAGTACTCAGCGGTTCCGCCAGCCAGGCCCAGTTCCTTGTGGAGGTGTCCGGCAAACACCGCCTGCACGCCGTAACTTTCGATCAATGCCCGGAATCGCTCGTGCCCACTTCCCGTCCAACCACCTCGACGGTGCATGTTGATGAAAACATAGCGATTGCGCTCCCTGGCGTCGCGCAAAGCACCTTCCAGCCAGCGAAGAGAAGGCAGTACATTGAATTTCGATTTCGTCAACAGATCACCGCTCTCGAACCACCGCTGGTACGTTGGGTAATCGTTGAGTTGGATCAAGGTCGCAGCGGGTCCAACATCCACGGCGTACCCATAGCTGCCTCGGTGTTCGTTTTCGCCAAGATGGTAGTCCCAGGAGCGCGGCTCAAGCTCGCGGGTCCATTTGAGGACATCGCAGACGCTGTCGCGTGCGCAACCGTTGTTGGCGCAATCGTTCACGTTGTTCCCATAATCATGGTTACCCAGCAGCGGCAGGAACAGAGGAGCTCCGCGGCTTGGCTCCAGTTTCTTGAAAAACTCCTGGGTGGCGACCCGCTCACTTCCGTGACCGAAATCGGTCAGATCGCCATTGATGGCGACAGGCACCGGGAGCGGCTGTGACGCCCTGAAATCTCCAATGTCACTGAGCACGAGCTGCAATCTCGACTGGGACAGGGACGGATCGAGGCTCTCGCTTCCATCGCTGTTGATCACTCGTGGATACTGCGTGTCCGACCCGACGACGAACCATTGTGGATTCTTTGCGTTCCAGCCCGGGGCAAGGTGCCCCCTGTAGCTCATGGTTGTCGTCATACCGCATCCCGGTGCGGCGGACTCAGGCTCAGCCTGCTGCAGTACCCTTGGGACGGCCTCTGATCCAGGCGAGGGGATGGCTGCACTGCAGCACCCCAGAATCAGGGCACGAATCGCCCACCTGTAGACGCACATCGCAACCTCCCGGGCGGCGCACCCCTTATCGAGATGTCAGCCCTCCCGGAGAGGGTCGATCCCGGTGTAAGCGGCACTGCCAGCCACATCGCTCCCACGACATGACCCCCGATTTGCATTCAGGTTGCACCCGCACTTGTTCGTGCGACGTGAATAGCGGGCCACCTCCTTGCGCTGGCTGTGGCAACCGCCGACCGCACGGACTTTGGAAATGTGGAGTAGCAAAAAGGGCCGGCATATGGACCGGCCCCTTTTCGACTTTTGACGGTTACCGGCTTCGTCAGCGATGTTAGCGGCGATAGCACTGCCGCTCGACCACGCGGTCGCCGGTCTTGTTCTGGTGATTGCCCTGGATCTGCCGACCGGCGGCGCCGCCGGCCACAGCGCCGGCTACGGTGGCGAGTTTCTTGCCGTTGCCGCCGCCGACCTGGTTGCCGAGCAGGCCACCCACCACCGCGCCGGTGGCGGTGCCGGCAATGCGGTTCGGGTCTTTGCTGTTGCGCTGCACTTCGACATTCTTGCAGACGACCTTGGTCCCGTCATTGAAACGGCGCCCCTCGTCCTTCGGCCCGTAGGTCTGGGCACTGGCACTGAACACCGATGCCATCAGCGCCGCTGCACACAGCATGTTCCGGGTGGAAAGATTCATGGTTGGCTCCTCGCTTCATGTCGTACCGCCAGTCTCGGCGCGGCGCAGGGAATCTGCCGTGAAAAGCCGTGGATGCCATGTCAACGCCACGCGCGCCGTTCAGCCGGCAGTGCAGCACGCGCCCGTTCAGTGCCGGGCCACGGCGTACTTCTTCTCACCGGCCAGGACCGCCAGCCGCGCACGTTCGCCATGGCTGTCCAGCTGCGCCAGCCGGTTCTCCGGCGGCGGCAGCGGGCAGGTGGCGAAGTCGGTGTAGGCGCAGGGTGGGTTGTAGGCGCGATTGAAGTCCAGCACGACCGTGCCGTCCGCGGCGACCGGATCGGTGTGCAGGTAGCGCCCCACCCCATAGGTCAGCCGCCCCGTGCTCTGGTCCTGGAACATCAGGTTCAAGCCCTTCGCCGGGTCGCCCAGCGCTTCCAGCCGCCACTGTCGCCCCTCCTTCTCGAACGCCACGTAGCCCGGATTCGGATTGTCCGAGACCTCGCCCAGCACGTTCACGATGGGCAGCGTCCTGCCTGCCGGGTGCGGGACGAACGTCGCCTTCACGCGCCAGCCTTCGTCGGCGGGGAAAAAGTCCAGGCCCGCGAAATCCCGGCGTGCCGGTGCGTCGGCATGGCGAACCCGCAGCGCCAGGCGCTGGCCGCGCTTGATCGCGGTGATCTGGCCCTTGCCCTGATCATAGGCCAGCTTGGTTCCACCGCCTGCCCCCTCTGGATCCAGGCGGACTTCGCCCTGTACCGGCTTGCCGTCAACCGTAATGGGCACGCCCTCGGCGACCTGGAAGTACAGGCCATCGGCGCGCTTCTCCACCTCGCCCAGTCGATCCGGCGCGATGGACAGGCGGATCGCATTGTCCGCGCCCCCACCCACGCTGCGCTTGCCTGCTTCGATCCAGTGCAGCCCGATCAGGCTGGTCCAGCCATCCGGCTTGCTCAGGTCCGCGCTGCGTTGACGGACCCACTGCGTGTGCTGGTCCTGGAAATCCAGCGCCGCGGCTGCGGCCGCGGATGCGGATGGCACCCCTGTGGCTTGGTCCTGCCGACTGCACGCGGTCGCGAGCAGGGTGAGCACGAACAGCGAAACGACTGCGTGCGTCTTCATGATGTTCACCAGTTCTTGGAAATACCGAGGTGGAGGTAGCGTCCGTAGGATTCGTGAAGCGCGCTCAGGTAGTTGCCGCTGGCGCTCAGCGGCGGCTCCTTGTCGAACAGGTTTCGCGCCCCCACTTCCACCGCGATGCCACTCAAGCGCCCGCGGGTGAACTCCTTCTTTACCGACAGCGCCCAGCGCTGCGTGGAGCCGACCACGAACGGTGTGCGGTCGGCGTACGCGCCGGCGGTCACGCTGTCGATGTAGTCATCGCGCAGGCGCACCGTCCAGTCCTGCAGGTTCCAGATCAACGTCGCGCTGGCCCGCCATTCCGGCTTCGCGCCGTTGATGCCCACCTCGTTGGCCGCCCCCAGGTCGGGCACGAGGATGTCCAGCTGCCCGCTGGCGATGGCCGCAGCCACCTGCTGAATCTCGGCGGGTTTCTGCTGGGTGTACTCCTTGAGCTGGCTGGCACTGATCAGCAACGAGAAGGTGCCCCACGACGTTTCCGGCAGGCGCCAGCCCACGTTGTAGTCCACGCCCGACGCGGTGAGCGGCCGACGATTCTGGTAGCGGTTGTAGATGTGCGTCACCACGCCCGCCGGCGCCAGGCCGGAGCCTTCGAACTGCGCGATGTCTTCCGCCGTCACCGCCGCCCGCACCACGTTCGGGTTGCTGCTGCCTTCCACCACGCGCAGGTACGCGTCGTACAGCAGTTCCTCACCCATGGTGCTGATGGGGTTCTCCACCTTCACCCGCCACGCATCCACGCTCAGGCTGATGGCGCCCAGTCGTTCGGGCAGGAACTGTGGCTCGAAGACCACGCCCCACGAGGATTGGCGGGTGGTTTCCGGTTCGACGTCGTCGCCGTACGAGGTCACGGCGCTCACCGACGGTTTTACCGACGAACCGCTGCTGAAGGCATTCAAGCAGGCGGCGTAATCGGGCTGCGCGCCCTTGGTGACCAGCGCATGGCAGCGGACCGCGTCGTTGTTGAAGCCAAAGCCGTAGGTCGGCGGCGAATTCACCAGCTCCAGCCCCGGTGCACGGAAGCCGCCGCTTACCGAGCCGCGCAGCAGCAGGCTGTCCACCACCTTCCAGGCCGCCGCCAGTTTCGGCTTGCCGACCTTGCCGGCATCGCTGTAATCCTCCCAGCGGCCGGCAAGCTGCAGGTCCAGCGACTGCACCAGCGGGATGCCCTGTGCCGGCGACACCAGCGGCACCGCGAATTCGATCAGCGCCGATGTAACGTTGCGGCTGCCGCGCACATCCGGGCGCGGGCTGTGGGTGAAGAAATTGCTGGCCGCGACCGTACCGGTATACCAGTCGGTGTAGGGGTTGCTGCCATCGATGTTCTCGTCGCGGTCATCCCGGCGGCTTTCATACCGGTACTCCACCCCCGCTGCCATGCCGATGTCGCCGGCATACCAGGTCAGCAGATCGGAGCGGTTCACCTTGAAATCCCACAGCGCCAGTTCCGTGGTGCCTTCGCGGGTCGCCTCGCCGATGAAGGACGAGGTGTCGTACGGCGTGGCATCGCCGACCCGGATACTGGCGGGGTCGCCGCCGCTGAACGGGTTGTAGGCACTGGCGTCGGTGCGGTTCACCGCTTCGATGAAGGCATCGGTCAGCCCGCCCTGCTGGGTGTCGGTACTGCGCGCGCGTGAGTACAGCAACGCGGTTTCCCAGTTCCAGCCGCCCTCGGTCCAGCCACGCACGCCCAGCAGCACCCGCGACTGGTCGTTGTCCACCTTTACCCGGCGGATGCCCGAATCGGCGAACTGGTAGTTGAGCAGCCGGATCGCATCGGCACCGCGCAGCGCCTGCGGAACCCAGTACGCATCGGGGCGGATATGCAGCAGGAAGCCGTCACCGCCGAAACCCGACTCGCTGCTCACCCAGGATTCCGAGGTGGCACGGTAGTAGCCCAGCTCGCCGAACAGCTGCACGCTGTCATTGACGTCGAAGCGTCCGGTGGCAAACACGTTGCCCTTGCGGATGGACGGTGACGTGGTGATGCCCGGCTCGGCCGCCGAATCGTAGTGATAGCGCGTGGGCACCGTGCCGGACGTCAACGCACCGGTGGTGGGATTGACGTACCAGCTGCCGGTGCGCCGGCTGCCGGTATAGGTATCGAAATGCCCCCACGGCGTTCGGGTGCTGAACCCGGTGGTCCCGTTCGGGTCCGGCACGCTGGTGCCGTCGCCCAGCGGGCGGCGGCCGTCGGTGGCGGTGAACCAGGCATCGGAATTGAGCTGCGAGGTCCGCCTGGAGAAGCCATAGAGCACCGAGAGGTTCCCGCGCCCTTCGCTGAAATCGCTGCCGAAGTACCCGTCCAGCGATACCTCTTCGCGGTGGCCATCGGTCACCTTGCCGTAGTTCAGGCGAACGCCGCCGCCATCTGCCAGGTTGCTGGGCATCACCAGGTCGACCACGCCGGCCACCGCATCGGAGCCGTAGATGGAGGCCGCGCCATCCAGAAGCAGGTTGACCCGTTCCAGCCCGAAGACCGGAATGGCGTTGGCGTTGTAGGTGGTGTCATCGCCGCTGTTGCTGATCGGGTGCTGCACGGTGCGGCGGCCATTGACCAGCAGCAGCGTGTACTTCGAGCCCAGGTTGCGCAGGTTGATGGAGCCCACGTCCCCGCGCGCGACGTTGGAGTTGCGGCCGGCGTTGGTGGTGCCTTTCTCGGTAATGGCCACATCGCCAAACTGCGGCAGGCTGCGGAACAGCTCGTTGCCGTTGGTGGCCAAGGTGGCGTCGATCTGCTCGCGATCCACCGCAACCACCGGCAATGCCGCCTGCGCACCGCCGCCGGCAATCTGCGAGCCGAGCACGGAGACCTTGTCCAGCGTGCGCGCGTTGGAACCCTGTGAGGGCGATCCCGTCGCAGCTGCTTCTTCAGCCGCCTCTGCGGGCTCGGCGGCGTCCGCTGCCCCGCTCGGCGCAAGCAGCGTGCACAGGGCAAGCGCCAGATGACTGCGCTTAACGCGTAGCGTCCGCATATGCGCCTCGCACGATGCTGCCTTCCAGCTTCTGCTCGTCCTTCACCAGGTTGTACAGCGGGCAGGTTGCCTCGACCGACTGGCGCAGCGCATCGATCTCCTGTTCCGACGCCGGTGATTCAATCCGCACTTTGTAACGGATGTCGCTGTACCGCGCCGGCGAACGCACGTTGCTGCCGAAGCGCGGGCTCACCTGGCCATCCACGGTCAGCTCCAGCGAATCCAGCAGCACGTTGCGCGAAGCCGCCTGCACTTCGAAGATGTGGGTCAGGCAGGTCCCGGTCACGCCGAGCAGGTGCTCCTCCACCGTCGGGGCCAGGCCATAGCCGAGCAGGCCGGGCGCGCTGTCGTGCAGCTGCTGGTGGTAACCGTCCTTACCCAGGAACACCCGACGCAGGCCGGTACGCGGTTCGACGTGGGCGCGCGCGACCAGGGTTTCCGGCTCGGCCGGCTTGGCCTTGCCCGCGCCCGGCTTTACCTGCCTGGCCAGCACCGCCGGGCGCTTCTCCTCGGTGATGAAGTCACGCAGGCCCGGCGGCAGCTTGGGGTCGCGCTCGGCCGCACTGTGGTGGTATTCCACCTCCGCATGACTGACCTGTTGCGGCCGGGTGACCAGGTCGATGGCCGAGGAGTTTTCGTGCACCGCGCGCTTGAGCGCCTGCAGCTGGGCGTCGGGGGCCGGAGAATCGATGTAGGCCACATAGGACAGGTTGTTGGGGTACGCCAGGGTCTCGCTCTTGCGCTCGGGAATGCTGGTGAACACCACGTCCAGGCCGTCGAGCGGCACGTTCTGCACCGCCGCCTGGACGATGTATTCGTCAGCTACTGCACTGGCCAGCGTGCCCACCAGCGAATCCCACGAACCGGCGCCAAGGTTGTAGCCGGCGTAGTTGCGGCCGCTGTCGCTGATGTACTGGAACTCGCCGGTCGGGCCGACGCGCAGGCGCCGCACGCCAGAGCGGCTTTCCGCGGTGACCTTCCCGTGGATCGCGGTGGGCGTGCCGGGTCTGGCCGACTGGGCCTGGATGGCCTCGCGCTTGGCGGCCAGGTAGGTGCGCAGCGGCGAGGCCTGGTCCTCGGCCGAGGAAACCAGCGGAGCCAGCAGCAGCATGGCGGACAATGCGGTGGTGCCGATTACCTTGAACGGCGTCGTGCAGCGTGCGATGGACATGGGAGAACGGCCTCCGGAGTGGTTCGTGAATAGAAGCCCACTGTTTCATGTCGCATCGCCGCATTTAAATAACCGTTGGCAATTCCCATATACATGCCCGACGCCGCCGCGATTCGACGGAAGCGGCGCCACTGTTAGAGTCGTGTTGACCAGGTACGGAAGGACAGGACTGAATGACCACCACCGATCCACTGGTACTGGCGCTGCAAGGCAGCGCGGTAAGTGACATTCCAAGCTTCTACGCCGAGATCAACCGGGTCTTCATGGCCGGCGAAGATTGGCAGCTCGGGCACAGCCTGGATGCACTGGATGACATGTTGTACGGGGGCTATGGGGTGCTGGCCGGGCACGAAGGCGCGACATTGATCTGGCGGGACATCGAACATTCCCGCAACGCGCTCGGCGAGGAAACTACCCGCGCATGGCTGCAGGCCAAACTGGATGGAAACGACAGATTCAACAGCGCTGTCATCGCCGCCAAGTTGCAGGCGCTGGACGCTGGAAAAGGCCAGAGTTACTTCCAGATCGTCATGGATATCTTCTCGGCTCATCCCCGCATCACCGTGTTGCAGCAGTGACCCGATTATACTGCTTGCGCACACCCGGATCAGCTCCCCTCCTCACCCGCTTTACGTGAGTGACGGGCTCCGGGTTTTTTTTCGTCTGCGCGTTCGGTTTCTGCACATCACGCGCTGTCTGCCACCGTTTCTGGCGCCCGCTCCCGTCCGGGCTCCCTCAACTACAATGGTCCACCCGGCCTCCCCGGCCTGCCCTGCCCGATGGACCCCGCGTGACCCAGAAGCCCGCTGAACACACCCCGCTGATGAAGCATCACGGGCGTATGTTTCGCATCTGCATGTTTCCAAAGGATATTTGCCGGGATCGCACCTACTGAGGGCCGGCATCGCTACACCACCGCTACATGGCCCTTGAATCGTGACGCGACTCATAGCCTCTTCCTTGGGGTCTTGCCCCGACCTCGCAAGGACACCCAAGCGGCAATCGCTGGACGCGTTAGGGACCGAACCCTTTCCACACTGAGCAGCCGCATGGGCTGACCGAGATCCTGACAACTGCGCCGCCGCCGTTCGGCCCCTGAGCAGCCCGCCTCGACTTCCATCATCGCCCGCCCCTCGCTCTTCATGGCCGAGAAACGCTGCACGTGCTTTTTCCAGTGACAGAACTGCCGATCTCTTTCAATGCGACTCCAATGACCGAGACTACGGCGGCTTTGGTTAGAATCCTATTCGAAGGGCCGATTGTAGATCGAGCCCTAACGCCAAGAGACAGACGGGCTAGGCAGCCCATACAGGGGAAAACATGGATTTCAGCGTTCCACGAAACCGGCCGTTGGCCGAGCTTCTTTCTCAAGCCGGCAGTGAAGATCTGGATGTCCTGGCTGACTTGATCACCGACAACGGCAAGGGGCGGCTCGCGCTTGACTCTGGCATCAAGGCGCTCATCGTTAAGCGAAAGGCCGAAGGGGCCCTTCAGTCGATTGCAGATGTCCTGGAAAAGGAGATCTGCGACTTCGGCGGCAACACCCTGATGAACACCTACAGGTCCTCCGGGGTCGAATACCCGGAGCTAGCTAAAGACGTTGCTAAAAAGCTGGGTAGCAAGATCCCAGAGGGCGCCGACGTCTATGCTCTCGAAGAGTTGGCCCTTGCGGGAGCCATCGGGAAATATTCGCCCGACGATGCAACTGCAGAGGGCGCTGGCGAGACCACGCGGAACTCGGTCATCGACAAGGTGGTGCAACAACTAGTTCAGAACGCAGGGACGGCAACAGGCTTGGCCTCCGCTGGTGGGGTCGCAGGCTTTGCATCCGCTTTGGGCGCTCGTGCAGCATCGTTTGTCGCGGGCCCTGTCGCTGTTGGGGCCGCGGGATACTCACTCTATGAAGCTACAGGCCCAGCATTCCGCATCACAGTCCCGGCTGTTCTCCAGATCGCCAAGATTCGTCGCAAGCGGATCGACGCCGATTTCCAACACTATTCTGAGAGGCTGAAAGCATGTCTCTGATCAATGCAGAGCTGGCGCGTGATCTGCCCAAGCTCCAAGACATCCTTGCGCGTGTCGCTTCTGGGGAGCTGAACGTTTTTGGCGGCGTGGTGCGATACGCCGCGGGAACTGGAAAGGGGGGCCAGATCGCCGCGCACCTTGTATTCCCAAGCGACCCGCAGCAGGCCCAGCAGAGCATTTCCCAACTGCAGGCCGCCATGCAACAAAGTATGGGCAATCTTCAGGGCGGCATTGATGCCCTCCAGCAGAGCATGGGTTCACTTCAAGCACTACAGATGGCCAACCTCGCCATGGCTGGCTTGAATCTGGCCGTCACGACCGCGGGCTTCGTCATCGTTTGCAAGAAGTTGAACAAGATCAGCGGCCAGATCGAAGGCCAGTCAGCCGGCATCGCTCAAACACTTCAATTGGTCAGCGAAGCCCACGAACGGAGCTTGCTGATGGATGAGGCGAGGTTTCGTGGCCTGGTGCTCGCCTGCCAGCAGCACTTTGAGGAGGGCGACACCGAGCTCCTCAAGCACAAGCTTCAGGACTTCCATGAGCAATACCAGTTCACCAAGTTGGTGTTGCAACGCCACGCCGTCAAAGCAGCAAGCAACGTGGACCGCCTGATTGACATCCAAGTGCTCCAAGACCGCCTGGTAAACCTTGGCTTGTTCCTCGCGCATGTTCAAACCAAGGTGGGTGCTCGTAAGCGCGGCCAAGAAACACTTCAGAACCTTGCGCAAGACCTTGATGAGCTCAACGGAAACCGCGTGAAGGCCCTGACTTCTGATCGCGACCTTTCGTTCCGCATCACCGAAGACCAGCTGAGCCACGTGGTTTCGTTCATTGAAAACGGAAAGCAGACCATCCCAGCCCTGACGTATCAAGCCGATCTCCTCGGGATCGAACACTTCGATACCGATGCTGTAAACGACGCCTCCATCGCAGGCGAGATCGTGGTGATCGCGGCATAACTTCCTAGATTGACTTTCAATCTTTGCATGCTAATGGTTGAGCGAGGCCGGGTTTCTTACTCTTTCCCCGCCTCATTAAGCCCACGGCGACAGGCCTCCTCCCCCGGTTGACCGGGGGCTTTTTTGTATCTAGGCGCTTGCGCTTTCCTGAAAACCCACTATCCCTGAAAGCATCCATTGATCTTTCTGGGAGGAAAGCATGCACTTTGGTTTTAGAACCTTTTTCGCCGTGGCGGCCCTACTGACTTTGTCGCTGACCGGCTGTTCAACCATCCAAAGCACTTCTGCCCCACCACCGAATAACCCTGAGACTCGGGCCACCCCCACCTACCGCGGCCCCGTTTACCGCTTCTTTCATCCCAAGCAAGAACGAGTCTGGAAAGGGGTTTCGCCCTCGTTGCGCGAAAAGGCAGAAGCCGTCCTGGCCCAGTTGGCAGCAGAGGGGTATGACGTGCGGCCGGTGGAGGCGTATCGAAGCCCAGACCGCCAAGCGGCATTGATGGCGTCGGCCAGCGGCGTCACGCGTGTTGGGGCTTGGTCCTTTTGTCACAACTACGGCCTGGCGTTGGACGCAGCCGTATTCGTCAACGGTGAGCCAAGCTGGAACTTGAACGATCCGCACGTCATGGCCGGCTACTTGCGCTTCGGGGAGCTCTCAGAAATCGTTGGCCTGAACTGGGGCGGGCGGTGGACCAGCCCCAAGGACTACCCACACGTGGAACTCAAGTCCGAATGCGGGCAGGCCAAGCTGGCTTATCGCCAAGGCCGCAAGCTCCCCCTTTTCGCAGCGCCACTAGAGCCAGCTACTTATTTGCTTGCACGCGCCTTGCCACCAAGTTGGTGCCCTCGTGGGTCGGGTTGGGCGTGCGCGGCTTGGGGAACCGCAAAGCCATTGGCTTGGCAATGGGAAATACCGAATCGAGCATGTTTAGTGCACTTTCCTAACAAGATGAAAAAGATCGCCTGATCACCTTGCGCAAATGAAATCCCCTGCTATGGATTTAAGTATGAATCCATAGCAAGGGAGGGTTTGAATGTTTCCGCATCGACTAGCTGTTTTAACTGCATTGATCGGCGCAGCTTTGTTTGTAGCGCCGGCTTACGCTCAAACTGCCACGGGCACGGGCGCTACGGCATCAGGGCCTAACTCAACGGCAACGGGTGAACACGCCCAAGCATCTGGTCCAAACTCTACTGCTACAGGAGCCTACGCGATTGCTACGGGCAACGGAGCCATCGCGAACGGGATTCAGGCCAATGCGTCCGGTGACAACGCGCAGGCATCTGGCACTAACGCCCAAGCATCGGGCCAAAACTCGATAGCCATTGGACAGTCCGCGAATGCGGCGGCAGAAAGGACTGTTGCCATCGGCACTTTGAGTTTTGCTGGTGGTGAAGATGCGGTCGCAGTTGGACAACAATCGGTCGCGACCGGTGTTAAGTCGGTAGCTCAAGGTGTGCAGGCGCAAGCCAGCGGCGATCTGTCCATGTCCTTTGGATACCTCAGCCGCTCGCGCGGCAACGCCTCGATTGCTCAAGGGAATCAGGCCCAAGCCAACGGAAATCATGCGGTTGCGATTGGTTCGTCCACCGTTGCCGATGCATTTCAGTCACTTGCACTGGGCGTTGGGGCTGAGGCTCGCGCTCAGGATTGCGTCGCCCTGGGCTCTCATAGCCGCTGCTGGGCCAGCGACGAAGTCAGCGTGGGATCCACTTATGAGGACGGGGGCCAGAGCACTCGTCGCATCACCAACGTCCGCGCCGGCACCTCGGACACCGACGTCGCAAACCTCGGACAGGTCCGTCAGGCGGCCCAGGCGCTGGGCGGCGGCGCCACGTTCGTCAACGGCAACTTTGTCGCGCCCATCTATCAGTTCCGCAGCGGGGCCACGCATCAAACCGTTGGAGCCGCTTTGGACGACCTGGATGGGCGCGTGACCTCCCTTGAGCAAAACCCAGGCAGCGGCTCGGGCACGCCTGGCCCGCGTGGCGCAGATGGATTAAGCGCCTACGAGGTGGCGTTGGCCAACGGTTTCCAGGGCAACGAACACGATTGGCTGGCAAGCCTGAAAGGGGAGCCAGGGGCCCAGGGGCCTGCCGGTAGCGACGGCCTGGACGGGACGGCAGGCACCGGCTCAGGTTCGACTGCAAAAGCGGGCAAGAACGTCGAAGTCACCAACAACTCAAACGGCACCCAAACCGTTGCGGTCAGCGATAACGTGCAGCTGTCGGACGCGGGATCGGTGAGCGTCGGCGCGACCACCGTCAACGCCCAAGGCGTGACGATTCAAGGCGGTCCCTCAGTCACCACGGCAGGCGTCAACGCAGGCAATCAGCGCGTGACCAACGTTGCCAGTGGGCGTATCGAGCGGGGCTCCACCGATGCCGTCAATGGCGGCCAGCTCTGGGACGCTCAGCAAGCCTGGAACGACCGCTGGACCGATACCGACCGCCGCTTGCGCCACCAGGACCGTCGGGCCAATGGGCTCGGGGCGCAGCTCGGAGCGATGTCCCAGATGGCGACCTCTGCGGCGGCGAATGGTGGGACTGCCGTGGGCCAGGTCAACTTGAACGTTGGGGTGGGGTTCTCGGGCGGCGAAGCGGCGATGAGCTTCGGCTGGGGGGCCCGAATCTCGGAGCGCACCAGCGTCTCGGCTGGCGTGTCCTTCGGCTCAGGCAACAAGCCCGTAGCCGGCTTTGGGATCAGCATCAACCTGGGGCGCTGAACGATTGCGTGGTGAGAAAAGGAGGTGATCGCATCTCGGCAAGGGCCCCAGAAGGGGCCTTTGTTCGTGGCAGGCCTTGACGAATCGGATCTTTCTTTTATGGGTATGTAGGTATACCCATCTATGGAGGACCTTTGAACTGGAAACGCAATCAAAAATACCTGCCCCGCCCTCGGCGCCTCTACGGGTTGTTCTTCAACAACGGGTGCTGTTACGTGGGGCAGACCGTCGATCTGAAGCAGCGGGAGCAGCAGCACCGCAGCGCTCGTGGGGGTTGGCAAGGCAAGCCGTTCACCTTTGTTCCGCTTTCCAGCATGACTGGCACGCAGGCCGACGCGGAGCTGCACGAGTATGCCTGGCGCTACAAGGCGTTCAATCAGGGCTGGCGCATCTATGCCAAGCCCCCAGGGCAACTCATTCGCGATCCTCGCAGGCGCACCACGGGTTACATGAAGTCCCTGGCATCTGGCTATCGGTGGCCAGAGGCGGCCCCAGGAAAACGTCACGTTCTCGGGTCTTCACCGTCGCTGGCATGGGGGTTTTTCAAGTGGTTGATTCTCTATCCCGCACTTCTCTGCGCTGCTTTGACCCTCCTTCGCCTCGGTGCAATGGGTCTGTAGCTGTGTGGCCCGGCAGAAGCCGTAGTCCACCCTGCGATCTCTTTCAACGCGCCTTTGCCTTGGCCGCTTTTGACCTTGCTTGGGGTGCAAAGGCATTAAAAGAACGCGGCCAATGGGCCGCGCCTGAAAGCAAAAGCGTGAGGGGAAGAAGGCAAGGGGCGGCATGGCCGCCCTGCATGCCTATCACCGGGTGATTCCCTGCCGTTGAAGAGGGGTTTGCACCGGGACTGCCGGCTCGGCCTGTGGTCGTGGCGTGCGTCGAAGCGCCTCGAACACTTCAAGTAACCCGCGTGCCCTGCGCTCGCCCTCGCTCATCTGGGCTTGGGCCTGCCGCTGCTCGCGGTGCTCTTTCACTACCATGTCCAGCTTGCCTTGGATGCCGCTTCGCTGCATGGGGGGCCGCTGGGCTTTCGGGGCCGCAGACGCAATGGGCTCCTGCTTACCCCCCTCTTCCACGGCTGGTTGCGAGTCATGACGGAGCCCAGCGTCCAGGACTGTGGACTTCAGTCGCTCCAAGCCCAATCGAGTGTTCAGCTGCTCCACGTCATCGTAGGTGCCGTAGAGCCTGTAGCGGCCCGTGGTGAGCCGGGTAAACGCCACCAGCGAACTGGCGTTGTCCATCATCCCCAAGTTCATGAGGTGGAACACCTCGCGCTTGCCCTGCCCTTGGGATTTATGGACGGTCACCGCGTAATCGTGGACCACTGCCTTGTGCTGGTGGGTGTTCCACACCACCTTGCGCCCGTTCTCCTTTGGGTTCTCAGACCGCAGCGTGCCGGTGATGTCGTAGCCGCCCGAGCGCGACGGTTTCATGGATTCGATGGTGGCCTGGGTGCCGTTGACCACCCCCAGCTCTTTATTCTTTGCGGTGAAAATCACCCGATCCCCTTCCACCAAGGCCAGATCGAACTTGCGTCCATTGACGCGTCCCTCCACCACCACCTCATCCGTGCCGATCTCGCCGCGTTCTTTGAGGCCTTTGCGAATCCCTGCGTTGAGAGCGCCGACCTCGGCCCGGCTGTGTGCCAGCACCAGCTTGTCGTCCAGCGCCGCTGGATTCTTGAAGTAGTCGTTCACCAGGCGCTCGATGCACTTCTCTTGTGAGTGGGCTTCCACGATGGAGTCCAGCAGCCGCTCCTTCTGCTCATCGCCCAAGTCCAAGGTCTCGCGCCGGCTGCGGGCGCCCTTTTTCAGATCGACCACTTCGCCGTTCTCGTTATGGGCGTAGAACCCCACCGCCGTCTCGCGGTCTTCCTGCCGCGCCTGTCGGCGAATCTCGGTCAACTTCACGTCGCCCACAGCTTGCTTGGTGAGCTGAAAACCGGAACCTGCCCCGATGGGCTGCAGTTGCTCGGCATCACCTTGGAGGATCACCTTGCTTTTCGCCTTCTCTGCGTAGGCCAACAAGGCTCGGGTGTCGCGGGTGTCCACCATGCCTGCCTCGTCAATGACCAGCACGTCGTTGGGTTGAAGTTCGCGCTTGCCTTCGGCCAGGTCATGGAGCATCTGCGCCATCGAAACGCTGGGCATGTCGCTCTCGGCCTCCAGTTTCTGGGCGGCCTTGTTCGACACGCACACCCCCAGCAGCACCATGCCCTCGGACTCCATGGCTTCTTTGTAGAGCTCCGAAATCATGGTCTTGCCCGTGCCGGCCAAGCCGCTCAAGTTCGCCACCCCGCCACTGCCGCGGCAGATGTGGTTCACGGCCACCAGTTGCTCATGCGAGAGCTGGAAGCCCTTGGCTAGCTGGTAGTCCTCGATGACGCGATCCACCGTGGCCTGCGAAGCGTGGTGTTGGGTCTCAGGGGCTCTACGGTTGGCGATGTCCACCACCGCTTGCTCGGCTTCCAGCATCCAAGGGGCGCAGAACCGATCCTCGGTGTGCTTGCGGGCCAGCGTCTGTCCCCGGTCTTCGTCTGCCAGGCGCTCGGGGTTGACCAGCACCAGGCCATTGTCCTGCTTGAACTGCTCAATGCGTGCATCAAGCCCGGCCGCGTCAATCTTGCCGGCGTATTCCATCCCAAGCACCCGCACCAGATCGATGCGGTTGAACACGGCCTCGTTCTCGTGGAGCAGCTCCAGCAGCTCGGCGTCGCTCTTGTGCACCACCTTGTCCAGGTTGCCCTGCGCTTCTTTCAACGTCTCCGGGGTCAGTTCGAAGCCCTTCAACGCGCCCTGCCAGTGCTCCACAAGCTCTGTGTAAGTGGGCTCGTTCTTGTGCTTCCGGGTAGCCTTGTTCGCCTGTTGGGCGCTGACCCCATGCTGTTCTGCGTATTCGAGCAGGGCCTTCCGGCGCTTGCTGAAGTGGTCGATGACGTCCTGATCGATGCCGGTCAGGCGTGCGTAGGATCGGTTGGTCTCTTTGCCGTCGTCGTCCAGTTCCCGGATGTGCTCGACCTGGTAACCCAAGCCCTGAAGGTTCTTGTAGAGCTCCAACTTGTAGATTTCGTCCATGGCCCGGGCATGGCGATAGATTTCTACAGCATCGAAGGTCGATTCCTTGCCATCAACACCCAGCGCCACCCCATAGACGAGGTGGTGGGTGTGCAAATCCATGTCGAGGTCACGCCCCGCGAAGTGCTGGTGGCTGGACCACACCAAGCCATCAACGCCAATCACGTCCTTGCCGCCCTTTCCCCGCCGGGTCTCAACCATCGACTCCAGCCGGTTCATCGCCGTTGCGGAGGCGGCTTGGTGCGCCTTAAGCACCGCATCGCGCCGCTCCGGTGTCTCCATTGCAAAAAGAATCCCGACGTCCTTGGGCGCCGACACTGTGACGTCGTAGCCGACCCGGTGACCACCGACCACCACGACCTCGGGCTTGCCTTGGGCGTCCAGGACGGGATCCCCGTTCTTGTCCACCTTTGGCCGCACCTTGCCTTTATGGCCTGCGTTCTGGCAAAGCGCCCTCCCCGTCAGTGGGTCGAAGCCCTCTGCCAGCTTGCCCATGGTCTCGCGTGTCACCGGGGCGGAGCGGAGGTTGAGATGCGCGGCCATCCTGCCGCCCCAGGCCATGGTGTCCTGCGCGTTTCCGTCTTTGTCGAGGTAATACTCGGTGAGCATCAGATACTCGACCACGGCCGCGCCGGACTTGCTGTCCGTGCCTTGAGCAGTCAATGCAGTGACGTTGAACATGGGAATCCTCCAGGAAGTAAATATCCCTTCAGATCTACCAAAACCTGGAAGCTCCACAACCCCCATTACTTGCGGAAGATGGATTCCAGCTCATCGTCACTGACGGCGCGGAGCTTCGGAGACGTAGCGCCCCGCTTCTCCAGCTCTGCGGCGGCCTGGTCGGCGGTCATCTTCAGCACGCGCTGGACCTCTGCGTCACTTTGAGCGTCGCTCGGGGGCATGGGTTTCTGCTCCACCGCGCGAGCGCCCTGCTTCGTCCACCGAGCCCGCTTCTGCCCCTCTCGAACCTTCGGGTAGCTCACACCGGGCCAGTCCAGCAGGAGCAAGTCGCCCTCGGTCTGGACGATTGCACGGATGCCCCAGCGCTCGGTGCCGTAGGCCTTGCCCTTGCGAAAGCCCAGGTCGTCGGTGAGCCGGCCTGGCGCCACAATGGCTTTCGACTCCTCATGGACGGTTGCCTTGTCGTCGTGAGTGCGCCAAGCCACGGTCCGCTTGCCCAAGTTCCGGGAGATTTTTTCCCGGGTCTCGCCCTTTAGTTTACAAATCACATGTGTTCCTACCATGCTTGAGAATGCTTGCGCGGCTTTATCGCCGTAGACCGTCTCAACTTGGCTCCAGTCCTGCAGCGCCGAGCAGAATACGACGCCTTTAGACCGGCCCAAGGCGAGCAACGGTTCGATGTTCAAGCGCCCAGCACTGGTCAACTCGTCAAAGAAAAACCCAAGAAATCGCCCTGCCTCATCGTCCGGCAAGCTCGGCCCGATGATCTCCGGCACCGCGACGTTGATCATCGCGCTGATGTAAGCCTTGGTCAGCACCTCGTCTGGGCCGCTCTGGACGATGATTTGCTTGCGCCCTGTATAGCTGTCCTTGATCCACTCCAGCATTGAGAACATCCGCCCGCGGGCGCGCTCCGGCCAGGCCAAAGCCAGGCGCTCGATAACCGCTGTTCCGTTGGCGAGGACGGCCATGCAGCTCGATGTGGTGTTGCTGTCTGGGTTTGAAATGAGCGCTGCGGCTCTCGGATAATAAAGCGAGAGAGCTTGAAACATCTGTTCAGCGGGACGGGCAACCAGGGCCGCCAGCTCTGACCACCCCCACTCATTGCCCTTCGTGGCTTGTAGCTCACGCACGCACCCCTCTAGCAACGCCTGGGCCGCTGAAGCCCAAAACGCTCCAGAACCTTCTTCACTTTGGATGATCGATTGGGAGAAAGCCGCGGCCTGGGTTTGGGTTGCGCAATCCCTTCCGATGTCCCAGACGTAGGATCGCTTGTCGAAGGGGCACACAATCACCGGGCGCTTGAAGATCGAAGTAAAGTCGCCCTTGATGTCATAGATGAATGCTTTTTTGTCGAGCCTTACCACCTGTTCCAGCAGGTGCTTCAAGATGACGCTCTTCCCGCTGCCGACGCCCCCATAGATAAACATGTGTCGAGCAAGCAGCTTCTTTGCAGCGATCCATGCCGGATGCAACGACAAGGCATGCGGCTCGTCCTCCTGCTCCTTCTTCGTCAGTGAGCGACGGCGTGCTTCAGTCAGCGCTTCTTTGCCCTGGAGCAGTTGAGCACCGGATACGTGCCATGTGTTCGAGCGAGGGATGAGGCCCCGGCGGGTGACCCACGCAGCCGCCCACCCAGCTAACCCTGCCGCAACTCCAATCCTTGCCAGTGTGCCGAAGGTGGCCTGCTCGCGAGCGACCTCCCAGAACGCGCTGGCCGGCTCGCGCAGGGAGATGGTGCCGGTGGCAAGGTTGCCCAGCGCTGCGACACTACCTGTGAGCGCCTGGTTGTAGGTCATGAGGGAGTGGCTGCTTGGCACCTGCCACCCAAGCCATAACGCGGCTGGGTAGGTCAGCGCTGCAAGGC
Source organism: Stenotrophomonas sp. NPDC077420 (assembly GCF_044543385.1). Classification (NCBI taxonomy): domain Bacteria; kingdom Pseudomonadati; phylum Pseudomonadota; class Gammaproteobacteria; order Lysobacterales; family Lysobacteraceae; genus Stenotrophomonas; species Stenotrophomonas sp. NPDC077420. Next base: position 61,346 of record NZ_JBITVZ010000011.1, on the reverse strand, counting down.
AAGCCCCGGACAGCAGAGCCTGGGGCCAACAGCGGACGGGGCGGCTTGGCTCGATGCTCGAAGGGACCGTCCAGCTCCAGCAGTCATAGACCGAAGGATTGCTCACGTCCCTTCTCCCTTCCCCGGTGCACGTCGCCCGGTTTGCGCCCCTCACGATCAAACTGCCCCGGGTCCGCCCCTGCAGCCATCAGCTCCAGACAGCAACGCGCATGTTTGTGTTGGGCGGCTACGTGAAGCGGTGTTTCTCCACGGGGGTTGCCCAAGGCGGGATCTGCCCCCGCCTCAACCAAACGCCGGACAATATGGTGGTGGCCATGGCGCGCCGCGAGGTGAAGGGGCATGTCCCCATTCGCGCTGGGGACGTTGGGCTCGGCTTTCATGCCCAAGCATGCATTGACCCCTTCCATGTTTCCGGTCGTTGCGTGCTCGCAAAGCCACGTCTGCCAGGGCGCTCCGTAGAGGCCCAAGTGAGGAGAACGCGCATGGGCTTCGGCAATCACCTGGCTCCCATGCATCCGCGGCAACGCGTCCCCGTAGGTCGCGATGAGATGCTGCTCTGTCGTCTTGGCCTGCTGCTCGGGCACCTCGAAGCGCAGCAGCAGCCTGGCAATGTCCAAACGCGGTTGGGGTGGCGAAGGCAGCTCGGGTTGGGCGAGCAGGGCCTGGAGACGATGGGCGGCAGTGCGGTTGGCTTGGACCTGATCGAGGGAGTCGCGGAGCTCGGACAGGAGGCCGTCCCGTTGATCACTTGGCAACAAGGCGTAAACCTCGGCAAGCCGTTTATGGCCCCTGACGCCCGCATGGATCGTCGCGTCCAACTGCTGGGGAGAAGGGGCGGGTTCGACCTGGACCAGCGTAGCGTGGCCGCCCTGACCCAGCTCAAGGTTGATTCGATTGGAGAACCGGCTGGGTGTCATCACCCAGTTAAACCCCACATCCGTGCAGGTGTCCAAGCCGGCGACTTGGGCCTGACGGCAGAACTGCTCGGCCAACGCCAGCGCTTGCCTGGGGTTGGAGGTGGCCAGCTGTTCGTGATGCTTGCCGTAGAACCGGGCAAGGGTCAGAGGGTGGATGATTGAGTGGACCAACGACTCATGGGGGCGATTCAAAAAATCACCCCCGCTTGGGTCTGCTACGTTTTCGATGATGGGTTCCATCACCATTGCATACTGGTTTTTTCCGGTTTGGCAATCAACTGCAAACCTTGAGGAAAAGCGCAGTCCCGACCACAAAGGCGACTTGAAGCACAAACACGACGTTGTGCAGGTCCATTTGCTCCAGATCCGAACGGAGCCAGGCCTTCATGCCATATAGCCGGCGATGGTGGCTCCAACGTAACTCACCACGGCAGTTCCGCCGAGGGTGAACAATAGGCTTGCCACGTCATCCACGGCAGCGTCGTAAAAGTCAGCGAAAATATACATGCGGGACCTCCCCCGGTTGTGTTAACTCATTACAGTTAAACACAAGTCATTACATTGGCAAGCCAAAAAACATCGACCACTCGACAGTTTCAATGTTTAGTCAAGATCTTTAAGTGGCGGCAGGGCTTTCAGCAACAAGAGATTGACTGCCTCTGAAAGCGAAACCCCATGCCTTCTGGCATAGGCCTCTAATGCCAGCCTGCAAGGGCGTTCCAGCCTTGCATTGATGGTGTCGGGCCGAAGGGGTTTTATTCGCCAAGGTTTTTTTCGCTCGCTCATCCCTTTAGGATGGACGTGCTTTGGCCTTTGTCAAACCCCTCCCCCAACGCTTTTGCTTCAAGCCGATTTTGAACTTGCTTTAATGGGTAGATCGCCCTACCCAGAACCTATAAATCTGAACAGAGAAAAGGGCCCCAAAGGGCCCTCGCTCCATGCCCTGTTACAGGCTTATTGTCGAAAAACATTGGGCTGCCGCTCGCGATCTTGTTTCTGCCAGTCGAACTCTTCTTCGTGAAGGCGCATCTTCTTCTGCTCCGCCATGGCGGTGGCGGCAAAGGTGGCACCGCCCCATTTTCCGGCCCCGTAGCTCGGATAGTCCACCTGCACGTCTGCGCTCCGCTGACGTTGCTTGCGCCATTCATCGAGCCGCATCAGCGGTGTCTCCATGGGCCCCTCGCGCTGCCCTTCTTCTTTTGCGCGCTCAGAAGGCATCTGGCCAAATCCCTGACGCTGCTCAATGGTTTTGGCGAGCTCTTCCTGCTTGCCTGCCATACGCTCCTGGTGCTTCGCGATCTCGGCTGGCTCTGATCGCTGCAGCCAACTGCGAATGTCCTTTCGTGTCTCCTTGAGACCAGATTCAAGGTCCCCCATCTGCTTGTCATACTCTGCCCGTTGCTTCACCAGGAAGAGATTTGGCCTCCCACGCACCTCCATCTCGTGGCGCTGTTGAGCCAAATCCGCCGCACGCTCTTCCAACATGACCAACCGTTGCGGGTCCAGGCGACGCTCCAGGGAGCGCTCCATGCGGTCGACCTCGGTCTTCTGCTCTTGCGCCTTGTGGTCCAGTTCCATCCACTTCTTAGCGGCGGGATCCTGGCTCGATGACATCTGATCACGGAACTTTTGGTCTTTTTCAGTGCTGCTCATTGCTTGTTCTCCTCTTGATGGGGTGGGTTGGTTACCGCACGAGCCTCGCGCTCCTTCCTGATCTCCGCGATCACTGCATCCACTTGGCTGAGCGGCAGGAAGGGGGTGGTGCAGACGTCGGCTCGGCGAACGCCGGCGCGGTTGAACCAAAGAATGGTTCGTCCCTGCTGGTTCAGAAGACCGGTGAACTCCGCTTGCGAGAACAACGGTTGGGCTTCACGGTGGCCAGACGCCGGGATTTCGATGTCCTTAACGGCTTTGACGCCGGTTAGCTTTTGACCCGTCCAGCGCATTTTGGTCACTGGGTCAATGTGGGTCGCCACAAGACGCCCTGCGCCAGCTTTGCGAAGTTGCTTCATGCCCGCGGCCATGGGGTGGTTGGGATCGAACAACGAGTTGTCCAATGCCATCTCGATCCCGCCGGCGTAGTCCAGGCCAACAGCCTTCTGCTTGAACACGGTCATCTCCTCAACGCCGTAGCGGCTGGCCGCATACTCGTAGCTCTTCGGAGTGGTGCGGCCCAATGCGTAGTTCTGGAAGCTTCCCAGGAACTGTTCGGCCGAATCCCCAGGCAACTTCACGCGGATGCCGTCCACGTTTTGGGTGGCGTAGATGCAGCCCATCTTTGTGCTGCGGCAGATCGGTAGGATGATCTGATCCTCACGCCCAATGAGGTTCTGGCACTCGTCTTTGATCAAGATCACCGGCAGCTCGCCACGCTGGCGCCACTCTTGCTCGCTGACTTCATTTCGCAGTTTGATGCCGTTGTTCAGGCGCTGGCAGATGAGGTTTTGCACCAACACGCCAGCGGTGCCGTGACGGGTGTCGGGCAGGTTTACGCCCATGGAGATGCCCTTGAGCATCTGACCCACATCAACCTCACCGCGTTCAATGCTGTGCCAAGGCACGCCGTTCTCATCCACGAGATGTTTTCCTCGCATTAGGGGATTGATTCGACGGTCCACGTTGGCCATAAAGCTGCCGCGCGTCTCTGCCGGATAGGTCGGCCACTTCTTCAACACGAACTCGAACGACATTTGGAGCAGCGAGCCACCCACGAGAAGATCCGGATGAATCGTCTTCCGTGCGGTCTCCATGCGCAGTTCCCAATCTTTCTTTCGAGCCGCGAAATCCTCGTCGTTCCCCAGGTGCAGCGGTTGCACCCCCAGGAAGTTGGCGGCGGCCAGCAAGCTTTCGCCGGGCAGGCTGCTGGTTTGGGTGGTGCGAATGTCGTTGATGGCGATGAGAACCTTGTTCAAGCGCTCCAGCGTCCACTGCCATTCCCGTTCCTTGTTCAGCTCTTTCTGTCGCAAGGACACCTTCTTTTCCAGTTCCGCGATCAGGGCACCCAACTCCACGCCATCGCCGCCAGCGGCCACTTCAAAATCTTGCTGCTGCAGCAATCCTTCGATCTCAAGCTCCAGACCCAGCTTTTCGGCGGCGTCCAAAGAGCGCATCTTCAGCTCATGGTGGTGCAACGCTTCCAGGACGACGGTGGCATGGTCGATGATGTCCGCAGACATGCCTTTCCAGATGTCCGTTTCGTCGTCTTCCATCCGCGTGTTGGTCAGCGCTGCTTTTACGCCTTGTGCGTCCAGCCCTTCAATCAAGCCAAGGTGCACACCGGTTTCCACCACATAGTCCAGCATGCCGCGGACTTCTCCGGCCAACGCGCCCTTGCCGCAGAAGACAGCAAACGAACACGGGTAACCTGACTTGAGGATCTCGGCCATCAGCCACCGGATGTAGGAGGATTTCCCCATCCCGCTCTCGGCCCAAATCATTGAGTGCATGAACATGTCATCGATGCTGATGCCAGCAGGCGATCCGGCGTCGTAGCAGAACTTGGCGCCTTTCTTCTTCAAGTGACCTGTGGCGGTGCCCCATGCAATGAATGGGGTCTTGTCGGCCAGCGCCTTCCGAACTTGGCTTTCCAACGCCTCCGATGTGGCCCGCTCCATCAAGCCTTGCTTGCCCAGGTTGAACCGTGCGCTTTGGGATTGAAGGGCCAGCGTGCGCTCCTTGTAGTCCCGCGAGTAGTAAACAAAGCCATAGGAACCAGCCAACGCGAACCAGGCAAAGCCACCGGTCAACGGCGAGAACATCATCGTCAGAGCCAACGCCCCCAAGGCGGCACCAGTCCAGAGAACAAACCCCCGCAGCCGCGCCAGCCTTCCCCCCCATGCTTCCTCATCGTCCTGGACGGGAGCAATCAAGCAATAGAGGAAGCCGACCATCAAAAAGAGGGTCACTGCTGATAAGGCAAAGCCCAGCACGATGTTGCTGGACCCCACGGAGGTGGACAAGCCTTTTACGACGAGGAGCGGCAGTGCGAAGGTGAGCATGAAGGAGCGCAAAGCTTCTGCAGCCCCTTCACTGCGTTGAATGGCTCGAACGTAGGGCACCACGGCGGGAAGCAGCAACCACCCCAGGATTCCAACGCGGGGGATGGACGTGAGAGCTGAGATCAGCGCACCGAGGATCGGAAGCGCTGCATACATCAGGAACAACGCCGTGCTGTCGCCCCCTTGGAACTTGTCCCTGGGCAGCACGCGACTTTCGATCAGCCGGCCGTCTTTCGTCAGCTCCGCTCGCCCCTCTTGGCTCTGAAGATCCAATGGAGCCGACGGCCAGAAGATGGCGAAACGTTCGTCCTTCTCATCCATTGATTCCGGGACGACATAGCACCCGCTCTCAGCGTCGTACTGCGCGCCCAAGTCAATGGCATTCTTCCCTCGCCCTGCCGGGACCACCAGCTTGCGGCTGGAAACGCGGTTGTGGGCATTGACCTGGCCCTGCACGTTTTTGTAGCTCGCTGCGGCTTTAAGGCGCAGGGCCTCCACCACCCCTTGAGGGGCTGGCCGAAGAAGGATGCGGTGTTTGAGTTGGTAGGCGAGGTCCAGCAATCGGATAATGTTCATAGTTGTTTTAGCTCCTTTTCAGATATTTCGTTCCAAATCGTTCCGCAACGGCGAACGTCCGACAGACCGTTATAGTTATTGGTCTTCCATTTCTCCTCGCACTCTGCGCGAAGTGCAGCGGCCTCTTCCGGGGTCTGCTTTACTTGAGGGACTCCAAAGAACCCTTTGTTCGGCTTTGCAGCAGCTTGGGCCGCAGAAGACTCGGAAGGGTCTATGGATACGTCTACCGCCTTTTTCTTGATTGACCCAACAAGTCCAGTAACCATCGGAGAACCAATGTTTACTGAGGAACCACTTGACCCAGAAAACGGCGCTGCAATCAGAGCGCAGCCCATGCAAACCGCAATCACCGCCAAGAACGTGGCCTTGGGAATCTCAGCCCTGCTGGCTTGCCGGGCCTCTTCGGCTTGCTGCTGGCCCCGAGACCATGCTTCCAGGTCGTGATTGTGCAACTCGATAGGGCGATCAACGGCCAGGTCGTAGTAAGTGGTCTTTACGTCGTCCAAGACGTTCTTCAACCCCAACAGCTCGGGGCGTCCCAAGAACTTTTCCCCATGCCACCGCATGAAACGGGAAGTGAATGAAACACCCACCCCTCGATACGGCAAGAAAAACCATCCCAACATAAGAACCTCCCAGTTAAATGACTTCTATTTATTTGTAACCGATCATTACGTTTGATCAAGGGGGATCAGTTGATTCCCGCCTTCTTCGCCCAAGCGTCCATGTCGCCCTCGGCTTTTTCCTGCCATCCGTTTGTTTCGTTGGGTTTTGGCTGAGGCGCGGGAATGACGGAGGCCTTAGGTTTTGTTGCTTGCCGGACCGGTGGCATCGAAACCTTGGGTGTGGGCTTGGCACCGGCAATGACGACGGGGGCGGGCTTTGCGGCCGGTGCTTCAACAGGGGGCATCGCGACCGGCAGGGGCGCAGCCTTTGCGTCTTTGATCGGCGCAGGCCCGCGCTCAATCGGCACGGCCACCGGCAGCGGATCAATGACGGGAGCCGGGCTCGGGGTGACAACAACCGGGGGCATTGCCGCTGTGGTTGGCGTGGCCGCAGGCACGGTCGGCGTTTCGGAATCGTGGCGAGTGACCCACCATGCCGTAGCGCCAGCTAGCACCAGGACAACAAGCGCAGACCCGGCCAAGGTTTGCCAAGCCTTCGTCCGGCTCAGCCCGTTGTTGGGGGCATGGTCCGGCGCTGCTGATGCGGCAGTCGCCCACTGGGAAATACTCCCGGAGACGGATGGGGAGTGCTGATCAGGGGTGACAGGGTCTACCACTTCATCGGGCAGGTCGCGCAACTGCGGGAGCGCGCTCATCCCGTCGTAGATCGATGCAGCGATTGCGGGGTTCTCACGAAGCGTCCTGGCTATCTCTTTGGCTGCTCTTTCCGCGCTGGCCTCCATTGGAACCAGTCGCTCGAGCCGCGCTGCCCCGTCCTCCGACTCGACCATGGTTTCCGTCACAGCAGGTGGAGAAATCGCCTCGGGTTCGACCTGCAGCAGCTCGGTTGGCGCAGCGGCTGGAATCGCGGCGTCTTGCGCTCGCCCTGCTTCCTTCTTCGCCTTCGCCTCTGCTGCCCGGCGTGCGATGGCGTCCTGGGCTTCCTTGGATTTTTCGACCGCCTTCTCTGAGAGTTCTTTGGCCTTGTTCCCGAACACGCGCCCCCAATGCTTGGCAGCGTTCATGACCTCGCTTGCGCCTGGCGAATGAGCGGACTGCTCAGGGCTAGGCGTCCCTGGCATTGCTGGGCCGTCGTCAAACATTTCAGCCAACTCTTGGAGGCGGCGGAGCTCTTCAGGGGATGGGTTGTTGCTCATGGTTCCTCCAGGAGATTGAGAAAGATTTGGACCAGGGGCTCACGCCCCCGGTCCACCCCTGGCATCAGCGAACGTCAGGGATGGGGCTGACGGTGATGGCGTAGTCGCCGGTCCCGCAGACGTCCTGGACGGTGGCGTTTGCCAACGCCCCCCGTTTGGCCAGCTCAACCAAGGGCACCGCGCACACGGCGGTGTCCGCACCGCTGAACGAGACGGTCAACTTTTCCTTGCTCGACTTGAGCAGCGCGCCCAACTTGTCGAGTGTGTTTGCCGTAGCTGGATTCAGGGACTTCATGTCTGCGACGGGGTATTTGATGACCAGCTTGTCCAGCGCCTCGGCTTGGCCGTCCTTGGTCTCCACCGCCTTGGTCTGGACCCGTGCATCCAAGCCCGCGGCCTTGGCTGCCTCCGCCACTTCCTGGGCTTCCTTGACCTGGGCGCGGTAGCTGGCAATGCCACCCACTACGGCGCCGGCAGCACATGCCGCTGCCGCCTTGTCTTTCTTTCCGGTCAGATAGGCCAGGCCACCGCCGGCCAAGCAACCGATGCCACCGGCCTTGAACATGCGCAGCTTGTTGCTCTTTTGCGGCTCCGCCGGGACGCCTTCCTGGGCGAACGAAAGCCCGGGTGCAAGCAAAGCGGCGATGGAGATTGCGAGAATGAAACGTTTCATGGGTATGCCTCCTTATGAGAAAGTTGGGGAAGGGGTTAGGAGCGGCTGGCGTGACGCTGCCAGTTCGCGCTTGATTCAGAGGGAGGAGAAGCCGATGACGCCTTGCGTGCCGGCGCCTGCGGGGAATCTGGTTCGGCCTGAGCAAGGAACTGGGAAAACCCCTTCAGAACATCGATCACCATTTTTTCGTTGTCCCTGATTGCTGAGCTGTGCTCGGCCCTCAGGTCCGCCAGCAGGCATTCGAGAGCGAGCGCGTTTCGGGCTTCTGCTTCTCTCACCGTGGCTTTGATGTCGTTGAGCGTGTCCATCGCTTCAAGCCCCAGGACCACGCCTCGATTCTTCTCCACCACCGCAAGGCGCAAATATCGGTTGAGGGAAACGCCCTTCTCTTTGGCGAGATACCGGGCACGCTCCAGCTCATCGCTGGCGATGCTGAAAGATTTGGTTAGAAGCGATTGACGAACCACCTAGCCCCCTGCAATGAAAATCCATACCCCATGGATTAGCAGGAGTTTTCGGAAGCGCAAGCGGGCTAAGTCGAAATAGTTTGGATTTGCTTGCTTCTTGGCACTTTTTCATCCGATCTTTGGCTAGGTTGTTAGCCAAGAGCGAACACAAGGCGCAGCAAGGCGTTTAGGGATGGAAACGCGCAGCGTTTCTAGCCAAGCCGGAACACACCGGAGGTGCGACTTGTGTATAGCCCACTCCCCATAAAGTTAGGAAGTCCCGTAGCGATGAATGGGGAGACAAATCGGTTCCTCGCAATCGCACCCCAGTTTTCGCTTCACCGCTCTTGCCCTTCCGATTTCCCCAGGTAGAAGTAAAGGAGAGCCGAAGTCATTTACAACCCGGAGACCCCAATGCCCCTCGCCCCCGCTTCACTCCATCGCCCCAATCCGTTTCACTTTCCCCCTGCAGTTCATCCAGCGCAGCACCCCTTCACCCTGCTCTCTAACGATCAGCCCCCCGCCTCTTTCCGTATCAGCAACACCGATAGCCCCCATGTCCCCGCCTCCCTGTCACCCTCTATTTCCGTTGAGCGATTCCTTGGGTTTGGCATGGCGTGTGCTGGAGTTCGGACGCGCTGCTCGGGTGTTCGGAAAGCCCTGCCTCCATCCGTTTTAGTCAACTCTGCTCGGGGGTTCGGATGGTCGAGTGCTTGGGTTCCTGCGCTCGGTTCGGGTGCCTGGAGAGCGCTGACCCAATCTGTTTTAGTCAAGCGGGCTGCCCCGGCTCTCGTTCACTGCGCCCCGGCATTCGATCTGCGGTTGGGGGTTGAGTGCTGGCCTGAGAACGGATCAGCGAAGCGGGTTCTTGGTTTGAGATCGGCGGTGACTGGCGAGGTTCGACAAGCTCAGCAAATCGTTTTAGTCAAATCTTTTTCAAGCCCCTGCAACGCTCCCCTGCCCCCGTCCTGCGATCCTGGCGCTGGGTCTGGTTTGAACGGCTTTGGGGATTCCCATGCTTGAGCTAACCCCCTTCCTGGATGCCATTGCCCGAGCCGACGCCCCACTGGAAGGCAAGGCCAACGGGTGGCAACGCAAAGCGAGCCTGGCGGAGTTCGGGAACGCCTGCGCCTTCTGCACTGCTCCGCTGGACCTGTCTTCTCCCAAGTCTTGGACCGCAGCCGCGTTGGTTCCCGCGCAACTGGGCGGCCCGGCTGGCGTGGTGGAGAACTGGGTGCCTGCCTGCCGTTCGTGCGCTGCTGCAAAGGGCCTGCGCGATGTCGTGAGCTGGTCAGAGTGGAAGGCGTCGGCGGCCCCTGACCGGGTTGCCTTGCTGCTGGCCCGGCGGCATGCGGCGTTGCTGTATGCAGAGAACCACTTCACCCCGTTGAGCCGTCACTCGAAGCGTGAGCGGCTGCTGGCTCACTTGGGTTCTCGTTTCGACAAGCCCCGCTTCCGGGTCTACGCGTGGGCTGGTGAGGTGGATGGAGAGCGCTGTTGCTTGGTGGGCTGGAGCACCCGCGCCGGGGATCCCTTGGCGCTTGGTGAGGCCCTACTGGCGTTACGAATGAGGGATGGGGCCGAGGTGCTGGCCAAGGGCCAGGTGAGCCTTCTACGGCTTCCGACAGAAGGGTCCCTGGGGGCCGTGTGGGCGCTCATTGAAGCCCATGGAATCGTCGTGCCCTTGGATGTGCCAAGCGATGGCCAGCTCAATGCAGAAGACTGGCGGGAGTGCTGGCGCCACCGCGTGCAGGACCCCGTGAGCAACCACAAGCGGGTTCATATGACCGGCGGCCAAGCGCTGCCTCATGCCCCCCGTGCGCTGTCCACGAACCCGGATTCGGTTCGCCGGCTGGCCCTGCTGCAGGTTGCAAAACGGGCGGACAGGTTGGAAGAAGCGGAGTTGCGTTATCGAGAAGCGATGTTGCGGACGGCCAAATACCTGGAGCGGGTAAAGCGCGGCCTGGAGGCCCCGATGCAGCTGGACGAATACCGGGCGTGGGCGGATGAGGTGCGGGCGCTGGGAGTGGCGTGGGCATTGCTGGAGAACGAGTGCCGGGGGCAGTAGTAGTTCACTGCCCCTGGTTTGTCAGACGTGCAGAGTGTTCTCGAAGATCTCCGATTCGGGGTCCGTCTCAATCGTCGTGCTGCCGTCCGCCTGGACCGTCACTGTTACCGTGACATCAGGATTTTCATGATTGGCAACATAGACCCCAGGCTTCCCTGGCACGGGCTTCAAGTCTGCCCGCGTAATCAAGATGCCATGCATCACCGGGTCCATCCCCTGCTCGATATCGCCCTCGTCCTCCCTGTAAACCGGGACATCGATCTTCGCGTCACCCTTCAGCATCTGCACTTCCTTTCCTTGGCGTGGTCTTACGAGTATCCACGTTCTTGAACCACCCCGCATAGGGGGAGTTCTTCACCAAGTGCCGGTTCCTATCCGGCGCCCCATCGGTCCACCACACCGGTCCGCGTTGGCCCAATCCCACCTTGGCGTTGTCCACTGTCTGGCGTCCGGTCGCCAGAGCCTCCGCGTCCCCGCTGGTCTTGGCTGCCTTAACGGCCCGGCGGGCGTCCATCAACTCGTTAACCAGGCGGTGCATCCCATGCTCACCCAGACTTGGGGTAGTGGTCCGCCAGAGGCGAACTCTGACGATGAGGTAGCTTCCGTCTGGGGTGGTCAGGGGATCCATGCGGGGGAGCGTATGGGGGTGGGGTGACGGGGGGGCGCAGAATCGATATAAACCCTGCTTGTTAGGTGCGAGTTGGGCTGTGGGGCGGTGGCACTGCACCGCCGATCTTTGTGGATGCACCTTCCCCTCTGTCGAAGAAGGACTTGCTGACTCTCCCCTCGCTAGCCACGGTCACCCCATTCCGTCAGCTCTGGGATGCACCACCATCCGCAAACAGTTCAACACCATTGATGTAGCTCGATGCGTCGCTGGCGAGGAACACGACCGCGGAAGCAATCTCTTCCGGTTCACCAATGCGTCCCAAGGGGCTTTTGTCTTTCAGAAAGGCCAAGCCCTGCTCAGCATTCTCCCCAAAAGCTTCGCGCAGCGAGTCGGTGTTGGTGGGACCTGGACTCAAGATGTTGATACGGATGCCTGACCCTTTCAGCTCGGCGACCCAACTGCGAACCATGTTGCGGACGGCTGCTTTGGTGCCGCCATAGATGCTCATGGTGGGACCAGGGTCGATGGAAGCCGTCGACCCGATGATCACGACACTGGAACCCGGCCCCAGCAGGCTCAGCGCGCCTTGGAGTGTCAGCACCACCCCTTTGATGTTCGTTGAAAGCTGCTCGTCAATCTGGACTTCCGTGATTTGCCCGAGTGGGGCATGAGATCCACCGCCCGCGTTGGCCACCAGCACGTCGATCTTCCCAAAGCGCTGGCGGACCTCCGTATACAGGGCTTCCAGACTCGCCGCCTTGCGGACATCAGCAACGATCCCCACCGCTCCCTCACCTACTAAGGCAGCGGCTTCGTCTAGCACTTCCTGGCGGCGCCCAGTGATCACAACCCGGGCACCTTCGCTGACCAGTTGCTTGGCTATCGCCAACCCGATTCCGCTGCCCCCGCCCGTCACGACTGCAATCTTTCCTGTCAAGTTCAACATTTCTCGCTCCACGTTGTAGTGGTCGCTATATTTATCTATAGTGACCACTAAAACAACCCCTCGCGATAGCGATGTGTTTGGATACCCCGCTGACTCAGCTGCCCAATAAAGCCCCCAGGGCCCGCCAAACCGCTGCCGCACGACGACCCTTTGAACTTCCAAGAAGACTTCTAGCCATGACCCAACCCAGCACGAAGGCCAGCCAGAACAAAGCAACAGGGGCCTTGGCGCGCAGCCCCAGGAGGTCGTTCGACCGCGAGGCGGGCGTCACCATTGCGAAGAATCTCTTCCACGAGCGCGGCTACGACGCTGTGGGCATTGCGGAACTCACACGCGAACTGGACATCAACCCTCCGAGTCTTTACGCCGCGTATGGCAGCAAAGCAGGGTTGTTCGAACGCTGCTTGGCTGCCTACGTTGCTGAAGCCAGCCTGCCGGCGGACAAGATCCTAACGTCAGCCCGCACCTTGCCTGACGCAGTTAGTGAGTTGTTTTCGCAGGCGGCTGCGCTCTACACCAAGTCGAGCACCAAGCGGGGATGCATGGCAGCCGAAGGCATGCGCTCGGCTGATCCGCAAGCGCGGGCACTGGCCATCGCTTACGGCGGAGCCGCCTCGTCGCTTATTGAGAGCTATATCAGCCAAACCCAGCCCCGGCGAGCACGCGAACTGGCCGACTACGTATTGACGACGCTTCAGGGGCTTTCCGCTGCGGCACGAGCCGGTTTGACCACGCCACGCGTGGCTTCTGTCGCCAACCTCTACGGGCAAGCCTTTGGTGCCCTTCTCCACACCCCTTGAGCAGGAGTAAGAAGCCGTGACGATCCTTGATCATATCGAACTCGCCGTGCAGGACGCAGAGGCGTCGCGGCGCTTCTACGAAAAAGCCCTCGCGCCCTTAGACATCGCACGCGTCATCACGGTCAAGCCGGAGCAGACGCGCACGAAAGGGACGCGGCACGGCTTTGGCAAAGACGGCTACCCGATCCTTTGGGTCCATGACAAGGAGGCTCCCGGCACCGGCACCCACATCGCCTTCGCCGCGAAGTCGCAGTCCGCCGTCGACGCCTTCTACAGCGCAGCATTAAAAGCGGGTGGCAAGGACAACGGCCCCCCAGGTATCCGCCATCGCTACCACCCCCATTACTACGCCGCCTACGTGCTGGATCCGGACGGCATCAATGTGGAAGCGGTTTGCCAAGCTCCCGGTGACAATCGCAAATAAACGCTTTCTAGGGGAGCGGTCAGATTAGGCCTGAGTCTCCAACCCTGGACGCAGGTTGGCCAAAATTCGTGCCGCATCTTGCGATGGTGCCAGTCCGAATGCCGGGCGTATTCGAGGCTAAACTGCGTGCTGCTCTCGTAACCCACCTCCATGAAGCGGCGGTGCCCGCGCCTTAAAAGCCAGGTCTTGGAAGAGGCGAACGCTGGTCTAGGACTTCAGCCCCAGCCACCGCTTCAGTCTCACGCCCCAGGCTCAGCTTAACCGCACGAAAGGGCACATTCCGCTTTCCCCACGCGCCCAGCCAAACCCCAGGAACAAAAAAGGCGGCACGTGGCCGCCTCGCGCTCGTCAAACCCGCTGCCGCACTACCGTTGCTTTCTCGAACGGCCCACAATCGCTTTGCGAACTTGCTTGCGCACCGGATCCAAGTCATCGGTCGCAGTTGTGACCACCAAGCGCCGCTTGGTCTTCTTGAGCTCCTGGCAGGCCCAGGACGCGAGGGCGATGATCGCCGTCGTGACGATGGGCTGCTCCTCCCCGGTGACCTCTTGGATCTGCTCCCGCAACTTGGGCGGCAGGGTGACCATCGTTCGCTCAACCCTCCCGCCATTTTCGTCCCGGTAGTCAAACATCTGGGAGTCCCTGCTCACCTCCAAGTGGACCTTCTGGCCGTCCCGGACGTAGGGCCGCTCCTCTTGGAAATCGAAGTAAGTCTTGCGCCCTGCGGCGTCCCCGGCCGCCACCATGAGCTCAGCGAGCTGCTTTTTGCTGAACTTCCCCAGGTCTACGAGCGACGCGTAGGTCCGTTCCGGCTTGGCATGAACCACTTTGGCAGCGGCTGCCAAGTTCTTGCGAGCCGGCGTGTTCTTAGCGGCTGCTTTCTTTGCTGGGGTCTTTTTGGGGGCCATGGGGTCAGTCAGGGACAGAGGCGGGACGACCATCATGCCTGCCTCCCAGCACGGGTCAACTTTTTCTGGGTAAGCCGACTTACCCGCTGCTTGCGCAGGTCACTGGACTTCTTTGCTCGACGTTGCGCCGCGCGTTTTATTGCCTTCAGCCTCGACTCTATGGCATCGGACAGTGCAACAAAGTCAGCCTGCGCGGCCTGGGCGCGTTTGCCATCCAATGCAAAAACCGTGGTGCCCCGCTCGTAATAGCTCGAGAGGATCGCTCGATCCCGGATGACGATGGCCTGAGCCAGCAGCGGCTCCTCTGCCAGACGCCGCTTCTGCTCGCCACGGGCGGGGCGGTAACGGTTGGCGACCACCAGGTAGGGCTTACCCTGTTCCGTCTGCAGCGCAACAGTCCGGAGGAACACGGTGTAGCTGGCCGCGTCCAGCGTTGTGACCACAAGGTAAAGGTCGGCGTCCGGCATCTGTTCCTTGATCGGCATGGACGGCGGCATGTCCACAATCTCCACATCGAACAAGCCTGGGCTGGACGCCCGCGCAACAGCGAAGGGGGTTTGGTCAGACAGCGCAGCCCATGCCAGCGCGCCGCACTGGGGATCCTGATCGTTGACCAGGACGCTTCGACGCTCCGCCAAGCGGGCCGCGAGGTTGAGAGTGGTGCTGGTGCGGCCAATGCCGCCCTTGAACCCGGTGATGACTAGACGCACGACAGCTCCTTTATGGGTAGGTTGTGCAACACACTACGATGCAAACCTATTCCCGCAAGGGCCGTGCAGCTAGGGGGTTGTGGCCGTGCAGACGTCTGGGGTTAAGCAAGGCGTGGGCCCGGCGGAAGCCGTGGCCCTCCCCGCCCTTTCTCCCACGACGCTTCTCGGCGGCGAGCAGCCGCCGGCCCTTGCTTCAAGCCAACTCGGCGATGCGCCGTGGGGATTGAACGAACGCCGGGTGGTGTCGGTGGAGTTCGGTGTTCATCCGATCCACCGTATAGCGTGCGAACCAGGCCTGCATGGCGGGCGCGAGAACTCCCTCGCAGACTTCAGCCAGCGTCTTACCATCGGCCACCCGGCGCTGTTCCAGCCTTCCAAAGTGGTTCCTCTTAACGACGAACCGCTCCCCGATCCGAACCAACGGGTTGGCTCCCGCGTCCAGAAGCGCTGCAACCATGGCCGCATACCCCCCTGCTTGGTGTCGGTCTGACTTGAGCACGTTCGCATACATGACCGCGGCCACCGCCAAAGGGGTGATGCCCGGATCACCGGCCACGCCGGCATCCAGGGCTGGCGTTCCCCTGAGCGCGTGCAGCCATCCGTAGAAGGCCATCGAATCGTTGGTTTGAATGGCCCGGATGAGGTTTTCGGTCCCAGCGCTCATTGCCCACCTCCCAGGATCCCGATGAGCACCAAGGCGGACAAAACGTATACGGGCAACAACATCACGCGCCACCACTCTGCCGAGACGGCCTGAAGAACGCTGCTATGCCGACGCTGGGCCGGCAGTTGGTAAAACCGGACCAATGCACGCCCGGCGTCAAGGGGATTGGCAACCATATCCCGGTAGAACACCGCAGCGCTCAGGATGCCGACTAACAGCAAAGCCAAATTCAAGTTCATGCGAAGCGTTCCCCTTCCTTGTTCCAGCGTCGCTCACGGCGGGCCCGGGTGGCGAGGCGCTGGATTCGGCGGTGCTTGTCGGCCAGTTGGTTCAACCCGTTGGTGCGATCCAGGAGCTGCGGGGCCGTGTGGAGCTGGAAGTGCGCCAGGTCGTTGCGGGCGGTATCGGTGGGATGAATCTTCATGCTTTGGCTCTCTTTTGCTGGTTTTGTGGGTAGGTCGGTTTACTCATTAAACCGCTCCTACACCTCGATCCAACCACAAGTTCAACCCTTGTCAACCCATTGATTCGAAAGCTATTTGACTAAAATCCAAAAGCGCCCGAGCGCTTGTCAAAACCAGTTTGTGTCGCATGCTGAAGTGCATGACAACGCATACTCACGCTCACCCACGTTTGCCCGCCCCAGGCTTTGGCCTGGCCGAGTTGCTGTTGACCTTGGGTGCTGCCGCTGCCATGGGCGCAGCGGCGTTGTTCTTCTACCCACGGGTCCACACCCGCGTTCTGGTGGCAACAGACGTTGAGAACCTACGGGCAATGGCGAGCGCAATCGACCGGTCCTACGGCGTCATTGGCACTTATCGGAACGTGAGCGCGTCTAACGTGGTCGAGGACAACCTGGCGCCCGCCGACTTCCGAAAGGCGTCCTCTGGGTTGGCGCTGACCAACGCCTGGGGCGGCCCCATCGCCATCACTCCCTCCACGGTTCGCCGCTTTGGAGACAGCTTCACTGTGGCGTTCTCCGGCGTGCCCCACCGGGCTTGCGTGCCGTTCCTCAGTGCGGTGGCGGGGGACGCCTACGTTCAGGACGTGCGAGTGGACGGGACGTCGGCGAAATGGAACACGGGAGGCCAGCTGGATGTGCCCACATTGGCCGCCGCCTGCGAGGAGAACGGGAACGTGTTGGAGGTGGTGTATTACTCGGGGCTGGCAAGCGGAGGCTCGGTGGCCACTGTCATTGAACCGGCTGCACCCGTGCCGTCTCCCTTCCTTGATGCACCAACGACCCCAGCGGGACCCGTGGCATCCGCGCCTTCGGTGGACGATGCACTCCCAGGAAATCCCGTCACGCCCTCGCCTGGAGGGTTGCCTCCTGCTCCTCCTGCAGTTCCAGCCCTGCCTCCTGCCGCAGCGACCCCGTTGGTGCCGCAGCCCTCGCCCATCGGCCTTCCACCGACCTTCCCGCCGGCGTTGGTGTCCTGTCAGCAGGCAGAGTCGTTTACGCAAACGGGAACGTGCCTGGCGGGGACGTGGGGGACGGAAACGCTTCGCACCCGCACCGTCTGTCCGAACGGAGGCGTTGATCCCAACACCGACGCGGCGTGGGAGCATCCCGAAGCTTGGGCACGGCCCGTCGTGGTGACGGCAACCATTGCCAGCAGCTGCCAGGCATGCCCCACCGACGAGCGGCAAACGCAGGCCCAGTGGGTCACCCGCACGGGGTCATGCCTTTCGGGGATGAGTGGGAATGTGTCGCAGGAATGGGAGCAGGTCCGTTCGCGGGATATCACCTACGCTTGCCCCGCCGGTCGCACAACGGTTCCATTGCCTAACGTTGGTGGATGGTCGGCCTGGTCGGATACCGGCAACCAGCGCAATGCGGTCAACACGTGCGCGTCCACGGTCCCCCGCTGCAGCGATGGCAGCTTGCAGGTGGCGGCGTGGTATTCCTCCGATTACGTGGACCTCCCGCCCCCTCCGGGTTCCTCAGCGATTCAATATTGGTATCCCGATGCGGTGGTTCGTCTGACTCCGGCGGAGACAGCACGGCTGCAATGGGCATTGAACAACGTGCCGGTGACCCGCGTGGAGACCCCTGCCCCGATGCCTGGTAACTGGCCGGCAAACGTCAGCGAGTCAGCGAGCTACGCGGAGCAATGCAACGCAGTGGGAGACGTGGGGAACATCAACTACGCCTACTCATATGACTTCGAGTGCGTGTCCAACATGGGCATGCACTACTGCGACTACAACTGGACCGGTGGAGGCACTTCCATGGCGGTTTGTCGCCAGGCCTGCGCCTCAGACTTGTTCGGGAAGACGAACAACCCCTACCACTGGGCGTGGCCTGAGTCGTCCGCGGTCTCCGCCACGCCCTCCGCGACCTGCACGGGGCAGCCCGGCTGCACCCCCAACGGCGGGTATGGGAGCCAGCAAGGCCTGCCGGCGTGCAACGAGCACAACGTGGGCCAGGCCGTCTCTTTCAACTGGTATCGGCAGTTCTACAACCCCGTGCGAGTTGGCTACCAGACGCTTACGTTGACGTGCCAAGGGCCCACTGCATGACGCTGCATCGAAGAGAACCCGGACGTAGGCTTGACTTCACGGGGCCACCCGTGAATGAAGCGCCGAGAAGTTCCGTTGCTTGCAATGACCTAGACTGAAAGCCGTAGAGCCACCGGAGCGCCCGCATGGAAGATATCGTCTCGGATCGGAACCACCCCAACCAGTGGTTTGCAAGAGCAGCAGGCCTGCGAGCCGGTGCCGCCTGCATTTGGCTGTCCATGAGGGGAAGCGCAGAAGAGACAAGAGAGTTGCTGGGAGAGCCAGTTGGATTCTCAACCGCGTTGGCGGCTCGCCCCTCCTATCACTTGCTCTGCGGCTTGGCGATAGAAGTCCTCTCGAAGGCCATTTTGGTCAGCCGCGGCAAGAAGAAGGCGAACACGCACGACAGCGTCCAACTCGCCAAAGAGGTTGGTCTCTCCACTTCGCCGAGCGATGTTGAGCTTCTGAAGTTCTACTCCTCAACCGTCGTCTGGGCTGCCAAGTATCCGACGAGCCTGAAGGGCGAGGCTGAGATGATTTCCTACTGGGAGATCGCGGGGGATGTCCTCACAACAAGCGAGCCCGTGCCCTCCAGTCAATGGATAAGAAGGATTGGGTCCAGCGACAGAACCGACTGGTCTTCGTTTGCCGGGTTGTATTCAAGGATTGCCACCTTGCGACAGGCATGACAACGCCGCCGAACCGGGCAGCGCCATGAACCAGCCCCAGCCTGGGCGAACTGCTTACCTACGCGGGTGATGGCGCGTTGATGGCGATCACTTCAGAGATGTCGACGGAGCCGCGATTGACCAAGACCAGCTTCCTGTCAGTTGCCGAGTCAGACTCTTCAGAGCCGTGCTGGATTGGATACCAGTTGTTCAGGCGCTCAACGTAAGCGACGACGTTGGTGTGTATGCGGTTATGAGTGAAGGACATCTCAGGGTGCCGAATGTCCTTTTCTTCCGTCTTGATGAGATGAAGGACAAGGAACATGCACAGAACCTGCGAAACACTGCTTCGGTAGCCCTCAAAGCTCTGAGCATTGGAAAGGGACTGCCTGCCCCCAGCACGGGCCATGCTGAAGTAGTATTGCTCGTTTTCGTAATAGATGAAGTAGGGCTCTTGGCTGGGATGATGAACCATCACCTCGATAGCCTGTCCTCCCATCCAGTCCTTCGGACGGCTCTTCAAGGCCTCCGAGGTCATCACAATCTTTCCCGCTTGAGTGATGAGGAGGACTGAGGCGCCCAGCCGAGCAAGCGCTTCATCGACTTGCTTCTGCGCCTGATCCGTTTGAGATTCGCGCTTCTTGAATATTCCGAACACAACACACTCCTTGTGATTTTCGCAGACACCGGCGACTCGCGTTCCGCATGAGCTCGGTGCCTGCATTGTCGCAGCCAAGACGTCGTTTAGCCCGCGTCGAAACCTAAACGCCTCCAGCCCCTTGAACGAATCGAAAGCTACTTCCCCTTGGGACCCAGGAGCGAGGCCGTGCAATGGGCGGCGGCATTGGCGACGACATAGTCTCTGCCCGACGCCTTTTTGATTTCCCAGCCTTCTTCAACCAGCCCCCGGACATGCGCAGCAGCAACAAATATCTCGGCAGCCGTGGGGGTTAGCTGGGCGCGGTGCTCCGGCGAACGGCTCTGGTCTTCGGCTATCGTCCTGCTGATGTCAGTAGCGAACTCCATCCAACGGGAAGAGTCATTGGGCAAAATGGCTGCTGCCGCCATGACGTAGCTTGCTGCGGCCGAGCACCGGGCAACGTCGTTCACAACGTTCTGCGATGGCAAGAAGTCCATCTTGTTTCCTTCCGCCGAAGCACAGAAGGAAAGCGCAAGTGGGAACACTGCCAACAATGAGAGAGACTTCTTCACTCCGATCGACCTTGCCCTGGCGAGCCAGTGCATTGATAGACAACCGATACACGGCGGCTACCGCAGTTGCCAAAACCCCGGCGCGATAGGCACTGACTCTCCTGAGACCCGAAGGACTCAGCACCGCTGTAGCCCCATGCCTTGCAGCGTTGCGCCGCCATGCTCTCAGCCTTTTCTCCGTCTACGGAGACTCGCTGAAACTCATTGCTCTCGTAAGAAAGAGTGATGGTTCCGTCCGCTCGGCTAGCACCGGTGACGAGCATTTCCTTGTGCGTCGCGCAGCCAGCAAGCATGAAAGCAACGACGCAAAGCAGCGCTGGTGTTTTCCCTAACATTCACTTCCCCTGTTATCCAACGAAAAATATGCCTACCACCGCTGATCAGCGGCAGGCGTGTTCAGCTTAACCCATGCCCCTGCGGGCAGGGAATCTCGCACTCGAGCAAGCCTCCCTCGCTCGAGTTGTCGCTGCACATAGCCGGGGGGGGGCATGAAGGGCACGATTCGGCGCATACCTCTCACCCGGCTAAGGATGTCGGTCCATGCGCCGGCTCATCAGGCAGACGGAAGCGCCGTTCGATCCCACGCCCGCTTGACCCACCCGAACACCACAGCCAGCACGCCCATCAGGAACACGCCATACAGCCACGCGCCGTAGAACGCCATCGTGGCCACCTCTCCATACACCGGATGCTCGGCATACTTAAGGCCGAACCAAGCTGCGGCGATTACGACGGCAAGGCCCACGATCGATCCCAACCCGGCCCCCTTCCAGAGCCCGTTCTTCCGGAAATATGGCATCCGGCCCGTGCGGACATGCCAGTCCCATACCCGCTGAGCACGGATGTGGAGTGCCAGGCAGAAGGCCAAGAGGGAAAAGATCAGAAGTCCCCCGGCGCAGTAGAGCGAGCCCAGCAACACACTGGACCGCATGGCCTCCTGGCCCCCGCCCAGGGCGAGCAGCCCGAGAGGACCCAAGATCACACTGGCCAGAATCATGGCGGCCGGCCCGGTGGGCGGATGCAACGGCTGGTATGGCGGATAGCGGTTCATGGTGATCTCCCCCTGTAGATGGCTGCACGCTTGATCGAGACCGGCGTGCAGTCAAGCGGTGGACTGCGGCCCATTTAGCCCGCAGACGTCCCTTCGTCCTTCACTTCGACCACTTGCCAACCCTCGCCTTGAGGGCGGAACAGGGCCCGCAGCTTCGGCTTGAGGGTGCTCGGCTCGTCCTTGGTGGGCTGGCCACCGATGGAACCCTGGGCTTTTACCGACCCGCCCACCATGCACTCCTGATCCCCACTGGGCTTTTTCTCGCAATCGAGCTCCAGGCCACCCGCATCGGTGACCTCAAACTTCCAGGTGCGCTGCAACGTCGCCTGCTTCCCTTGCTCGGTAAAGAACCCTTCTACAACTTTGACCCCGTCCTCCTTCGTGGGGCCCTTGTCACCAGAGCATGCTGCCAGGCTCAGGAGTGTCGTTGCTGCCACCACGATCATTGCTTGTTTCATGTCATGCGTCCTTGTCTTTGGAAGGGGTTATGCCGATGACCTGGTTCTTGTAGCCGATCTCAAACCGGTCTATTTGGAGAACGATGTCTGGCAGTCCGTTGGGCTGAAGGCCGCCCTTCAGGACCCTGAAAAAGATTCGATCCCCGGTGGCGTCGCGCCCGACCCGGTTCAGCTCAGCCACGTCTTCAGGCTTCAGGCGCAAGGCAGCGTGGTAACGGCCTCCGTGCTCCACTCCAACCACCGCTGTCCCCTTCCCCAGCGGGGATGCACCCACCACTGCCGTGGGCAAAAACCCCGGGGAGTGGGGATACCAGGCGTTGTCGAAGATCTTCGCGTAGGCATGGAGGATCCCGATCTTCGGGTCGATCTCCACGTCCATGGGAGGGCGCAGGTAGAAAAAGTCCGTGGCAGCGAACTGCTGTGCCTTGGCGTCGAATGCGGCCGCCGGGCCTCCGGACTGCCCCAACCGCTGATAGAGGTGCTGCCAGCTGCCAATGCACCGGGTGCGCGTCGAAGGCGTTATGGCGTAGCCCGCCTTTACCTGGGCAAACAAGTTGCCTTCGCAGACGTCGAAGCCGCCGGAGGCCGTGGCGGCGAGGCCCCACCGAACGCGGGTGTAGCCATCGAGGACCTCGGGGTCTTCATCGTCCCAGTAAGTGCCGGCGGGTTCCAGGTAGCGCTTGGTCGCCGGCGCGGAAGCCCCGTCTTTGCCCGCCTGCATCAGCCCTTTGCCGATCCTCCCCAAAATGCCGTCTTGGGCTCCAGCGGTCACGCTGGTCAACGCCATGACTACCGCCATGGCTGCAATCGTCTGCTTCATGCGTCCCCCCTGATACCGGTCACCCCAGCCTATTTGCAAGTTTGGCAAATGCAGTGCAGCATTGGAAGCGGCAGACTGTGGGGTCGTTACTGATCCGTTGATCTCCCATGCCTGCTCCTCTCGCCCCTGCTCACACGTTCGGCCGTCGCTTGCGCGAGGCCCGGCTTGCCAAGGGCCTGACACAAGCGCATTTGGGGGCCGTGCTTGGGTTGGACGAGGAAAACAGCGCCGCCCCCAGGATTTCTCGTTACGAGAGAGGCGATCGAGTGCCCGACTTGGAGAGCATGGAAAAGCTGGCCGAAGCGCTCGGGCTGCCAGTGGCGTATTTCCATGCGACCAATGACTTGGTAGCCGAAACCCTGTTGGTGATGTCCAGGCTGGACCCCGAACAACAGCGAGAGCTGTTGGCCAAGGTTCGACGCTACGCCAAGGCCAAGGGGGTCACCACCGATCCCCCGGCCGAGTAGACCCCCTACGGCTCATGGAAGAGTGACCCATGTTGAAGCGACTCAAGGGATGGCTGGGGCAAGAACGCGCACCGCTCAGGGTGTCTCAGATGCAGATGCATGCACTGATCGAGGTCAACCTGTTGGAACTCAACCTCGCTTCGCTGGACGCAACGTATGCGGCGGGAGAGGCAAGCAATGCCGTCCCCGTGCACCATAAGGCCCACGCCTGGCTAGACGGATTCAAGAGACAACCGCTGACTGCTCGCAGGGACTGGGAGGAGGTCGGTTTGGAAGCGCGAGCCCTCAACCGGCAACTGAAGTCGGTCATGGCTGCCCCACCCGCCCCCTGAGCGCTTCAGAACCGCCGAGCGGGTGGCGGGGCGACGGTGGCCGATGGGATCAGGCAATCCAAGTAGCGGGCGCGCAGCAGAGGACCCAGCCATTCCCGCACCGGGCTTTCGGGTGGCAGCTCACGCAACAGAAAGCCCGCCACACACTCTCCCGGCTCAATGAAAGGATCTTGGCCCACGTCCGCCAAGCCAAGCGATTGAAAAAGATCTGCCCCGTCCTGGACACGCCGCTTCAGATCACGGAACGCCCGTGGGCTCCGCACCGCCTTCATCGCACACCACAACACGTTCTTTGGGTCGGTCCGCCTACCCATTTTCAGCGCCTCCCGTTCTTGGCTTGCAGGGCCACCTGTGGTTCAAGTAGGCCAAGGAATGCCTCACCAGTCGATGTTGTCAGGGCGCCCATCTGGGATGCTACCAAAGGGCCCCGTGTAACCGATTTGCTGCACAAGGCGTGAGGTGGTCTGGCCCATGCGATCCAGGCGATCCGGCACCTTGTCCAGGGCAAAGATGACCATTCCGAAGAGGGCGATGTTGAGAAGCTTGTTGAAGATCTTGCGCATGAGACGGTGTCCTCCGCTATGTCAGGTAATCGGGTTTCAGATGAGACGGTAATGCTGGGCAACGCCCACCAAACAGCCGCCCCAGATGCAGGCCACGACCAATGGGGCGCAGAGCAACAGGGCTCCCAGGGCCACGTCGGACAGCGTTGCTTGCTTGCCGGTGACCATTTCCCAGCCACACCGGGCGACGCCAAGGCCTGAAATGCCCAGCCAAAGGAAGTGCAGCAGTGCCAAGTAGTCGCGAGCGGTCAGGGGCTTGAGCGCCGGAATCATGGATAAGGAATCATGTGGAGTGCTCATGCTTGGCCAGCCTCCATTGCGGCCAGCAGCTCCAGCTCACGGTTGACCATTGCCTGGTTGACGCCTGCGATGGAGAACAGCAGGGCCTGATAGCGCTCGAACCCCTCCGGGCTGAAGTCGTCATTGGCGGCCGCCAGTTGCGCATCAAACGCCTGATCCTGTTCTTCCAAGGCATCCCAGTAATCCAGGTGGAACGCCCACGCCGCCTCGCCGAGGTTTTTCGCTTTTCGCTGAGCCTCGAACAAGAGGCTATTGAACGTGGCTTGGTTTTCGGCGATCCAGGCTCGCATTCCATCGAAGCCGTCGTCGTTGAAAGGAAAAAGAAACACGGAGAGCTCCTTAGCTGAAATGGGGGTTGGATTCGATCCGGTCTGCGATGACCTGAGCGATGATGAGGCCGAGTAACAGGCTGGAGGCGTAAAAGGTAAGAGCGATGATCATGGGCTTGTCTCTTTCTTGAAGTCGTGGTCAGCGGGTTGCCTTCCTCTGATTCCAGGTTATGAGAAAACCCATTTTTGACAATGCCTTTTACCGATCATTTTTTGACTAAAGCTCAAAACTGGATATCCAAAAGCAGATCTTGGAAATAGTTGCACCAACTCACATTTCCCCGTTCAAGATTGAGCCTGGGTAGGCGCATAGGCCCTTTCCTCTTTCCCCATCCAGGGTTTTGCTCTAGCCGCTTATGGCTTTTGGCTTTTGGTCGTTTGCTTCCCCTGATGGCACTGCATCCTCCACGGAAGCCAGTCAGCCGTCTCGAACCCAGACAAGGAAAAGGCAGCAACCGCCGTGCGGCTCACGGGCCCTCGTTATCTGGCCACGAACTGGCTTCCAGGCACCGGCTCACCAGCTGCCGCACGGCTTCGCCTCGCTTGATCCCGGCCCTGTTCCCATCAATCAGCAACGCCATCGCCACATGCGATTCGACCCAGCACTCCGGCAGCATGGCCGTATACCGCTGGCCTCCCCCCTTCTGAAGACGCACGCGCTTGGCAAAGGGCTGCCGCACCTGGGCATGCTCCCGGATGAGTTGAGTCAACGCGGCTTGAACGGAAAGCCCCTGCTCTGCCGCCAGGCTGGAGAACGCAGCCAGCACGTCGGGAGCGATGCGCGCCGCATAGATCTCCTCAGGGCCCGCCTTGGGTGGTTTGGGCTTCAACGTGTAGGGCATGGCGTGCTCGGTTTGGGCTTGGGCAACCACGCGTGATCGTTCGCTTCAGCAGGTGTCAGCAGCGCGGACGTGCCCAAACAACGGGCCAGCTGGTAATGGCCGATGGTGTGCGGGAACCGCTGCAGGTGGAGGTGCATGGCGCGGTCGAAGTAGCAGACGCCACCCTTGCGGCGTTCGTAGGCGAAGTAGCGTTTGCGGCGATCAGTCATGTGCTCTCTCAGATGTCATTCCCACGATCAACAAACACTATAAAAACCCCATGTTTTGACAAGGGCGCCTGCCGATCATTTATTGACTAAAGCCGAGATCTGCCGACTCGTAAGCAACAATACAAATAATGTGAGATGGCGCTCATCTCTCTGCATCCTTGATCACCTCCAACACTTGGCAGGCGCAAATGCAGTAACCGTGCCGATCGCTGAAGGCGTTGTAGACCAGTTCATCGATCTCGTCCGGGGCCCGATCGTCAATCTGCTCAGCATCAAGGAGCACTGCACCTTCGCTCGGCAAGCGCTTCAGCACCCGCCCGTCGGTGTCCCACTCGACACTCGAGATGAGGAACTTGCGCATGCCATAGCCCCAACCGGGTGCAACGGTGGCGACCTTCAGCACACGGCGGACGGTGCTCGTGGACGCTTCAACGCCATGGGCGATGTCGCGAACAGTGCCGCCTGCTTGTGCAAGGCCAACGATGGCGAGGTCGCGGTGATGGTTGGGCAGGGGGAAGTGCCGGGTTGCGTGCTTCATGGGTAGCTCTCATCGGTTTGGATGCTGAAAGGCTACGGCGCAGGGCGTGGGCCGTCAGGACGAAGGGGGCAGCTGCCCCTTTTCGTTGCACTGATGGTCAAATTCCTTCAGGCGTGGCCTGCCGTCAGGCAGCGCTGTCTCAGCAGTTTCCGTGTATGTGCTCAACCCAAATCGCTTTGCTTGTGGGCGCCAGGACGGGCGGCGTCACCGCCCGAATCTCTTCCTCCACAGCCTCGGCAAGGTCGACCGCGTGGCACCGCAACCCGATGTCCAGAAGACCGACGTCCATCGTCCGCTCTCCATCGCCCTCGACCAACCAAGGAAGTCCAACAGCGTCAGGCAGAAACGGCCGATCCGGCGCGCCTTGCAGGACAGCCTACATGGCCATGGCGCCCTGCATCCGGAACGGAAAGAACGCCCTTTCCTCCGCTTCGACCTTGCTCCGCGCGAGCAGGGCCCGCCGGGCTTTCGGGTCGCTGCGTATCACTCGCTCAAGCTCCGCAGGCGTCGGGCTGGTCATCAGAACCGTCACTTCGTCTGGCAAACAGCCTCGCAGCCAGTTCCACGAACTGTCATCGCTCATGCGATACATGGGATACCGCAGCACGCGTGCGTCGAACAGGGTGATGCTGTTCCTTTCGGGAAGCCACTGGTGCGCATGGATGAAATGCCTCCAAGCCATCTTGTGGTTAGCCACGTCTAGTCAGCGCCGGCTTCGAATGCGGCTTGCTTGGCTGGGAGGTCGCCGTAGTGTTGTGCGAACTCGGCGGGGGTGAATCCGGCGTCTCCAAGGGGAATGGCGTAGAGGCGTTGGAACTCGGCGTTGGCTTCGGTGCAGTGGTTCATCGGGCTTGCCTGCTGGCAGAGCGGATTGCTCGCGAACCGATAGCGATAGCCCCGGACCCGGCCCTTCCCGCACCCAAGAGCAAACACGGCCACGCCGTGGGCACCCTGCGAGCGAGCTCGAGACTCAGTGATCGAGGCGGGGCCTTCCCACATCGCGGATGTTTCATTGACGCGTTGGTCAGCACGCGGCCATTACCCTAAGTTTGCACCGGGCTGGAGCCGGGACTGACCAAGAGAACAGAACCATGAAGAAGAGATCGTTTGGACACTTTGCGGCCGTGGCGGCCCGCGCGTCCGGGAGCCTGGGGGCGTTTGTTGCGGCCTTGGGCGTGGTGGTCGTCTGGGCCGGAAGCGGGCCCCTCTTCAAGTTCAACGACACTTGGCAACTGGTCATCAACACCGGCACGACGATTGTGACCTTCCTGATGGTTTTCTTGATCCAGCACACTCAAAACGGGGACACGGCGGCGCTCCACATCAAGCTCGACGAGTTGATCCGGGTGACCAAGGACGCGAACCAGGAGCTCCTCAACTTGGAGTCCATGGAGCCCGCGCACTTGGAGGAGATCCGCCAACGGTATGAGTCGTTGGCCAAGACCGCGGCGGATATCAAATCGAAGAAGGAACGCTGTATGCCGTGCCGGGAAGACGCCCTGCTCGAGCCTGAATGATTTAAAGAGCGATTAGGCCTTCGTGTGGGTGGCTAAACGTCGCGGGGCGACCCGAAATAACATTTCTCCTCTGCCCAGACCGTCCATGGCCATGTCCTATCGCGATCCCCTCCCGGCTGTCCATGGCTCCGTCTTGGTGCTGGAGAACGATGTCGACTTGGGGCCCTTGCTGCGGGACGTCCTTACCATGGCCGGCTACGATGTATTCTTGGCCCAGTCGAGCTCCGAGGCTCTGGCCCAGCTCTCTGCCACCTCAATGGCCGCCGCCGTCTTGGAGTGGTCCGCGCCAGATGGCAGCGGAGAGGTGGTCGCCGATCACCTGCTCGCGCACCGCATCCCCTACGTGGTTGCGTCCGGCTCCATCGCCCAGCCTGTGTTGCCAGCCCGCCACCTATGGGCGCCCTTTTTGCCCAAGCCTTATACGATCACCGACTTGATCACCGCGGTGGAGTCCAGCCGGGGCTCCGGGGTGCCCGTTGAGGTCCGCCCGGCGTCGCAATAGAGCCACGCGTTCGCTTGGGGTGAGCGCGGTCCGGGCGGCTTGGTTAAGAGAGTCTCAAGGCCCGAGCACCGGTCTTCACGTGTTTTGGGCGACGCTGGCGTCAAGGTATTGGCTCACCCAGCAGAGGACCGATAAATGGCCATCAAAACCCTTGAAGAGCTTTTTGTTCACGAGCTGTCTGACATTTACAGCGCTGAAAAGCAGCTGACCAAAGCCCTGCCCCGCTTGGCCCGAGCCGCCGAGAACCCGGATCTCGCGGCTGCTTTTGAGACCCACCTGGAAGAGACGCAGGGTCAGGTCGAGCGTATCGACCAGGTCGTCGAAGTGCTGGGCATCCGGCTCAAGCGCATCAAGTGCGCCGCGATGGAAGGGCTGGTCGAGGAAGGCAAAGAAGTCATTGACTCGGTGGAGAAGGGACCCGTGCGCGACGCCGCACTGATCGGTGGCGCCCAGAAGGTGGAGCACTACGAGATCGCTTCTTACGGCACCATCGCAGCGCTCGCCAAGCAGCTGGGCTACAAGGACGCCCTTCCCTACCTGTTGGAAACACTGGCGGAAGAAAAATCGACGGATGAGAAGCTCACCCTTCTCGCCGAACAGGGCGGCAATCAGAAGGCCGCGGCAGGCAAGTAACCGAATGACTGGCGGGCCTTCGGGCCCGCCCTTGATCTGGACAGGAACCATGTGGCGCCGAAACGGGTTATCGATCGTCCTCGTCGTGCTGACCTTGCTGTTCTTGAGCGCGCAAGCGCTGACGGGGTGGAACGTTCACAACGAGGAGCTGGCACAGCACGGCCAAGCCGCGTTGGGGCTCGGTGCCTACCTCACCACAGGGCACTTCAGCAGCGCGACGTTTGAGAACTGGGAGAGCGAGTTCCTGCAAATGGGGATGTATGTGCTGCTCACCGTTCGGCTACGCCAGCGTGGCTCGGCGGAGTCCCGCCCGCTTGACCCCGACGAGGAAGATCAAAAGCTCGACGCCGGCCCTGCCCCGTGGCCCGTCCGCCGAGGGGGCATTTGGAAGAAAATCTATGGCCACTCTCTGGCCATCGCTTTTTTAAGCTTGTTTGTGATGTCTTTTGCTCTTCACGCCCTCGGCAGCTGGCGAGCGCGGTGCGACGAAGCCCGATTGGATCACTTGCCCGTCCCTGGATTCTTTGAACACCTTTTCAGCAGCGACTTCTGGTTCGAGTCCATGCAGAACTGGCAAAGCGAGTTCTTGGCCGTTCTGGCCCTGGTCGTGCTGACCATTTTCCTGCGTCAGAAAGATTCGCCGCAGTCCAAGGCAGTGGAGGCCCCCCACGCCCAGACGGGGGACTGACATGCAACGCCCGGCCCTGCTCATCATCGATCTCTTCTCCCGTTTCGATTTCCCCGACGGCCAAACACTGGCACCACTGGCGCTTAAAGCCGCCAAGAAGGTCCGGCAGATCCGAGACGTCTTTGACGAAAAACAGTGGCCAGTGATCTACGCCAACGATAACTTCGGGGATTGGAAGTGTGGCTTCCATCAGCTCGCGGAGGTTTGTCGCCACGAAGAAGGCCCGTCGGGCGACATCGCCAAACTGCTTTTCCCCGGTCCGGATCACTACACGGTGCTCAAGCCAAAGCACTCGGCCTTCCTCGCCACGCCCTTGGCGGTGCTTCTCGCTAAGATCGGCGTCGACCAGTTGGTGCTCGTCGGCATGGCATTGGACTCTTGCGTGCTTGCCACCGCCATCGATGCCAACTCCCGCGAGTTCTCCACGGTGGTGGTGTCTGATGCGACCGCCTGCGTGCCGGGACGCAGGCAAGCCGCTTTGAAGCTGCTGCGCTCCACTGGCGGAGTCGAAGTGCGCACGGCCCAAGCGCTTCTACGTTCGCTCGAGAGCGGACATGATCGGTGACAGGTAGGTAGGTCGGACGTTCCATTTGCCATGCAGTTGCGGGATGGAAGAACGCCTGAATTCGATACGGTTCACAGACAGCTGGCCCAGACGCCTCTACGCTTCCAAGCAGTTCAACCAAAGTCATAGAGAGGGGTGCCAGTGGTCGAGCAAGCCCGTCTGTCCGCTTTGCATGCATTGAACATTCTGGACTCGGACCCGGAGCCTTTTTTTGACGCCCTTGCACGCGCTGCACAGTTGGCGACAGAAATGCCCATAGCATTGATCTCCCTGGTGGATGGCGGACGACAGTGGTTCAAGTCTCAAATAGGACTTGAAGACGTGCGTGAGACCCCGCGCGACGTCTCCTTCTGCACGTGGGCGGTCCTTTCAGGAGATATCTTCGAGGTGGAGGACGCCTCCAGCGATCCCAAGTTCGCCGACAACCCATCCGTGCTGGGCGCCCCCTATGTCCGCCATTACGTGGGAGCACCGATTCAGGTGGCCGGCGGACACCGGGTTGGCACGTTGTGTCTGTTGAGCCAGACGCCGGGCAAGCTGACGCCCTCCCAGAGGGCAGTTCTTCAGTGCCTGGCAGAAGCCGCTGCCGTGGGGATGGAACAACGGGCACAGCTGCTCGATCGGGTGTCCGAGGCTACTCGACTGCACGGCGACCTACAGAAGAGCCAGGCGCTGCTGGAACAGACCAACGCCGTGGCCAAGGTGGGTGGCTGGGAGCTCAACGTTGATACCAACGAGCTTGAGTGGACTCAACAGACCCGCCTGATCCATGGGGTGACCTATGCATCTCCCTCCTTGGAGGCGGCGCTCTCCTTCTACCCAGAATCGGCACAGGGACCCATACAATCCGCCCTCGCCAGCTGCGCCGAACACGGCACCTTGATCGACCTGACGGTGCCGTCCACCAAGGCTGACGGAGAGCGGATATGGGTTCATGTCGTCGGACAGCGCCTCCAAGACGACCGTGGCACGCGCCTGATCGGGGCGGTTCAAGACGTGTCGCTCCCTTCAGCTCCGCTGAAAGCTCTTCGATCTCGGCCGCTGAGAGCGTTGCGGCGTGGAAGGCCGTGACAGCGCCCCATTGCGAGAGCGCCTTGACCTGGTCCATTGCCTCCGCTTTGGACGCAATAAGCACGCCGATGTTTGTTCCGCAGATTTCATAGCCATGGCAGTAAGGGCAATGGAGGACCGTTTCGCCCCAACGCTCTGCGAGCCCTGGAATGTTGGGCAACCGATCCACCACCCCATGGGCAAGGATTACTCGCCTGGCGTGGTAGCGGTCACCGGATGCGCAGTGGACAGCGAAGCCCATCTCGAGAGAGCCGGTGGCATCAATGGCCTGATCGGTCGCCCATTGCACTCGGTCGTAGGCGAGGAGCTGCCGACGTCCCAGCTCAAGGATCTGGACCGGGGCCACCCCGTCCCAGCCCAAGCACCCGTGCGCCTTTGCAGCACGCTTGTTACGCGGCTGACCGTGGTCAATGACCAGCACCGTGCGGCAAGCCCTGGCCAGCTGCAGGGCTGCGGACATGCCCGCATAGCTACCGCCGACCACCACTGCGTCGAAGGGAGGCAGGTCCTGTGACGTTGTGCTGCTGGGGCTGATCATCGTGCTTTGTTCCACCGTCGATGGAGAAATGATGTTCTGGTGTGCACAGGATTTTATGTGTTCGCCTCCGCGCCGGCGTAGGCAGACTCAGAACAACTCAACCTGCGGCGCGGGGTAGATCAGGTCCTGCCCCACCGCCTTCGCCATCGGGCTTAGCGGATGGGGCTTGGGTTTTGCGTTGGAGACGATGTGCAACACCTCATGGGCCCGGTGCGTCAAAAGGTCGGAGATCAGGCGACGATGGCAGCGCCACCATGGCGCCTCCGCGCACATCAGCGCGGTTCGATGTGCACCCGCCAGCGCAAGAACCTTCGTTAATCCGCTGGCAAACTCTGCGGAAGCCATGTGGTCTGCATAGCCTTGGAACGCGGCGTTGTCCCATGCCCCGTTGGGAGAATTGGGCTGCGTCCTTCGCCGGCCACCAAGTTCGGGAATCCACTCATACATCACACCATGGGCCGGCAACGTGTCTGCCATCTGTTCCGATGCAAACCAAGGGTGGCGCCGAGACCCCGGGAAACGCCGCACGTCCGCAATGGCCGATATCCGTTGCGCAGACAGCAGTTGCAAAAAGTCGCTCCAAGGCCGAGTGGAGTGGCCGATGGTCCAGATAGTCAGCGGGTGCGGGGCAGGCGGATCGGACGGCATGAGGCAATTGAACACCGTTGCGGATAAAGGCCGTGTCGTCACTGCATGGGAGAAGGCTCCAGCCCCTGCCTTAATGACGTCGTCCTGCCGGCGCCTTCATTGAGGAGCCTTGAAGGGGGGGTAAGGCTCGTTTGCCCACCATGCAGGTTTGCTGAATCTGTTGTCCACCCAAGGACCCTTGCGGCGCCGTTTTTTTCAAGCCGGTCCTTGATGGTGAAAGCACCGCACATATGTGCTTGAAAACTCGCGCCAAGGAAGGGGCTCTGAGAGGAAGCCCGTCGGCTGGCGGGCTTCATTTGAACCGGGTTACGTGAATCTGGTCACGGCTCCCGTGGATTGACGTCGACAGCCCCGGCACCAGGGCCTGCGCCCAATTCAGCCCCGGTCGCCGGGCGCGCGTCGGGATCAGAAAGGGTTCTCGCAGCCATGGTTTCCAAGGCGACTTGCTCCCTTTCGCTGAGGTCCACGTCGCAGCTTCCATCCCCGCCGTCCAACGCCGCTTGAGCGTCACGGTCGGTGACCCGCTCCCAAAGCTCGCCGCTGTTCCAGCTGCCCTCTACATCGCCCTCGCCTTGCGACATGTCCATGTAAAGGTCAGTGAATGCAGGGTCCCCGGGCAGCTTGCCCGGAGGGAAGTTGGGCTGGATGCTGTAAAGCGCCTTTTCAAACGATTTCTGGTGTGCGATTTCACGGGTCATGAGGAACCGAAGGGCGTCTTTGATGCCCGGGTCATCGGTCACGTTGATGAGCCGTTCGTAGACGATCTTCGCGCGTGCTTCTGCCGCGATGTTCGATCGCAAATCCGCCGTGGGCTCGCCAATGCTGTCGATGTAGGCGGCTGTCCAGGGCACGCCGCTTGAGTTGACCAACGCCGGGCCACCGCCATACAAGATTTGCTCGGTGTGGCTGGTGCTGTTTTGGCCCATCAGACGCATGTCTTCGGCTTCCATCATGCCTTCAGACTGAATGGCCTTAGGGCCCCGGTTGAGCATCGCGATGATCGTGCCAATGATCTCAAGGTGGCTGATCTCTTCGGTCGCGATATCCATCAGGAGATCCTTGCGGCCCGGATCCGCCTCGCCGAGACCCTGCGTGAAATACCGCATCGCTGCGGCCAGTTCGCCCTGCGGACCTCCGAACTGCTCGAGCATCAACGCCGCCAGGGCGGGATTGGATTCTTTGACCCGAACCGTATACATCAACTTCTTGTGGTGAAGAAACATTTGCGCGTCTCCTTGGGGCTGGCTATGGCTTGCCTTTATGGAAGAGTCGTCATCTCCTCTGCGGCATGGGTATGGTGCCTGCTCGGGCATCGACGTCCCGTAGAAAACCGTGACGAAAAATCCGCCCTTTTCCACACGCGCTCCTGATCTACGCGTAACTTCTACGCGACTCCGCGCTTCTGTGAGACGTCGGCCGCCCAGAACATCTGAGCGGCATTCCCTAGGGCTGCTCGTGACCGGTTGCGGTCTGGCCATCGGTTACCTATACGCCGACCTGGTCAGCGACGGAGCGGGTTTACTTCAGAGGAGGATCGGTCTGCTGATAGGTCCCCACGAGCTGGCCCTTGCCAATCACATGGCCTTTGGCTGCCTTGAGCACTTCATCGCGGGTCGCCCCAGGACGAACCTCCAATCGGGCGTCCAGTGCCAAGATCTGGAAATGGTAGTGGTGCGGGGGATCCCCCACTGGCGGCTTCGGCCCGTAGTAGCCGATCGAGCCGCGGCTCGTTGCCCCTTGAAGCACGCCCTCGGGATCGGTCAGCCGGGGCTGAGCTTGGAGACCTTCCGGTAGACCGGTCAGGGATCCGGGAATGTTCCAGGCGACCCAGTGGACGAAGGGCTTGATGGGTGAGGCATCGGGATCCTCGGCGATCACCACGTAGGTCACCGCCTTTGGGACAGGGTTCCACGTCAGCTGGGGCGATACGCCTTCGTGATACGCACTGAACCGCTTGGGCATGGGTTTGCCATCCTGGAAAGCCGGGGACCGCACCGCGATGGACACTGTTTCGGGGGTGCGCTCCAAGACCAACGGGACACCCGTCCCGGCGGTGACCTGCCGCTCAAGGGACTGCGAAGGAATCGCGGTGGGCTGCGCTGCAGCAGGGGTGCCGCCGCTGTAGCTCACCCGATAGAGCGTGCCATTGGCATCATCGCCCACCAACAGGGCTCCGCCACGTGTGATGGCCAGCCCCACCGGCCGGGCCACATGCTTCTGGCCCCCATCGACCAGGAACCCGGTCAAGAACGGCTCAAAGGCGGTGGGCTGCCCGTTGCGGAAGCGGACCCGAACCACCTCGTAACCAGAGGCGGGCTTTCGATTCCATGAGCCACGCATGGTGACGAACGCATCGCCCCGGTATTCCGCCGGGAACTGGCTGGCCGTGTAGAACACCATTTGCATGGGGGCGGCATGGGCGGTATAGCCCAGCGTCATGGGCTCGCTCATCTGAGCCCACTGCGCCTTCGTGATTTCCCCCGGCGGGGTGCTCTGCGGGTTTTGTCCGTCCTTCCCCCAGATGTGCGGCCAGCCATACTGCTTGCCTTTGACGATGTGGTTCAGTTCCTCCGGCTGGACGTCATCGCCCAGGAAGTCGATGCCGTGATCCATGCCCCACAACTCGCCAAATTTGGGGTCCCACGCGAAGCCGATCGTGTTTCGCAGCCCACTAGCGAAGATCGTCCTGCTTTTGCCATCAGGCGTTGACCGTAACAAGGCGGCATGCTCCGGGTTGGTCTCGTTGCATGCGTTACAGGACGAGCCCACGCTGATGTAGAGCATACCGTCTGGGCCGAACGCCATCGTCCGGTTGGGATGCTGTCCGCCGTCCGGCAAATCGTTGATGATTCGCTCGACGGCACCCAGGGAACCGTCTGCATTGATGGGCGCTCGAAAGACCTCGGTCGGGGTAGCCATGTAGAGCTGTCCGCCTCCGATTGCCAACCCGTGGACGTTGGGTCGGTGCGTTACCGCCCTAGGCGCCTCGTCCAGGGCTCCGTCTTCGTTGGCGTCCTTCAAGAGCAACACGTCGCCTTGCTCCCGACGGGAGACGTAAATGTCGCCGTTTGGAGCAACGGCGATGATCCGAATGTTCTTCAGGTCCTTGGCGAAGGCCTCGACCTCGAATCCCTGCGGCACCTTCAGCGCGGCAATGCGCTGGTCAGTAGCGGGGACTTTGTCGGGTTTGAAGGTGTTGACCCGGGCGGGAACGTCCGTCCCATCGCCCTGCTGGGCAAGCACGGGGCCAGTTAAGACGCACAGCAGAGCGGCGTATACGAGGGTCCGTTTCATGGGCTCTAGTCCAAGGATAACCAGGACCTGAATCATCAGACGGCCCAGATCAACCGCGTGCGAATGCTATGCGAGTGGAGCGTGAGCGGGCTCTTGGTGGGTCATGCCCCTCGGAAGAAGTTCCGCTGCCACTCGGTCGTGCCCTTGGACTTCGCGTTCTGTCGTGGTCAGAAGGACTCCGTGACCCTGCGCTCGGCCCGTCAGCGTGCATACGGCAAATGGGTTCCAACGCAGGGGCCAAGATCAGTCGTCTTGTGCCCACCGGGCCAGGTTCTGCTGAATCGTGTTGATGTCCGCCCACGGATCTTTTCGGCGCCGCTTCAGCTTTTCGGGCACCTCCTTCATGGTGAAAGCATCCGCACGGGTCAGCTTGGAGAGCTCGCTCCAGGCGATGGGCACGGCCACAGGCGCGCCGGGCCGACCACGCAGTGAATAGGAGGCCACAGCCGTGGCGCCGCGGCCGTTTCGCAGGTAGTCGACAAAGATGCGCTTGTTGCGAAGGCTCTTGGTCGAGGTCGCCAGGAAGCGGGTCGGCTCCGACTGAGACAAGGCCTCGGCGAACCCTTTGGCAAACCGCTTGGTCAGGTCCCAATCGCACCCGGGGTTCAAGGGCACCACCACGTGCAAGCCTTTCCCTCCCGACACCCGCAAGAACGACTCCAGTTCCAGTTGCTCAAGCAGCTTCCGGATGTCCACGGCGGCCTTTTTGACCTCGGAGAACGGAACATCCGGGCCCGGGTCCAAGTCGAAGACCACGCGATCAGCCCTGTCCGGGTCCTCTGCGTGGCTACCCCAAGGGTGAAACTCCAGCGCGTTGAACTGCACCAGCTCCAGCAGGCTGGCCGCGTCGCGAACCACCAGGTAGTGCGCGTTGACGCCGCTGTCCTCTTTAAGGCGAACCGAATCCACCAGCTCCAAGCCGGCCGTGTGGTGCTTTTGGAAGAAACAGGGCTTGGCTGTCCCGCTGGGACAGCGAATGATCGACAACGGACGGCCGATGATCTCGGGCATCAAATGGTCCATCACGGCCGTGTAGTAATCCCACACGTCCTGTTTGGTGGCCTTGATGTCCGGAAAGATGACCTTGGTGGGACTGGACAGTTTGGGCGGCGTGCGCGCTTCACCTGCCGACTTGGCCGAGCTCCCCGCTGAAGGTTTTTTGGTTGCCTTCCGGGACGGCTTTAACGAGGCAGCATCCGTGGCCTTCTCCGCTGGAGGCGACCTGTCTGAGTCGGCCAGGTCGGCCACGTCCTTGTCTCGCCGGACCGCTTTGAGCGAGGGTTGACGCAGCAGTTGTTGCCCACCAATGCCCCGGTAGAACACTTCCACGACAAAGCGCGGCTCAAACCAAGTCGCTGACCGCAGGTCGGTATCCTTGGTGGGCACGTGGGCCGTGGGCGTCTTTCCACCCGCCCGGCCAATCAACTGGCTCAACTCCTTGATGAGCGTGTCGGAGAAGCCCGAGCCCACTCGCCCCACGTAAAGCCACCCGTGTTTGGGATCCGGCTTGGCCAACAACAGCGACCCAAAGCCGGCGCGGCTTCCCTTGGGGGCGGTGTAGCCCACCACCGCAAACTCATCGCTGGCCAACTGCTTGGTCTTCTTCCAGTCCTCGCTTCGGCCACCGCGATAGGCCCGATCAGCTCGCTTGGAGATAATCCCTTCGAAGTGGCGGTCGCCGGCGAGTTGATAGGCCGATTCCCCGTCCCCCTCGATGTGCGAGCTGTAGGCCAAGGGCCCTGAACTCCCTTCCAAGAGCTCTTGCAGGAGCTCCTTGCGCTCCAGCAGGGGCGCATCGGCGATGTCGATTCCGTCGATGTGGAGCAAATCGAACAGGGCGTAAGCCAACGTGCCTTGGCGCTCGCCGGACAACGTGGCCTGGAGGAGGTTGAAGTCCTCCTTGGTGCCACTGCCGGCGATGAGTTCGCCGTCCAATGCGCCTGATTTCAGCCCCAAGGCGGCCACAGCGTCCCGGATTTCGGGGATCTTCGACGTCCACTCCAGCGCATTGCGGGACCATAGCTGCACTTGGCCCTCAGCGATCGTGGCCAGAATGCGGTAACCGTCCCACTTGATCTCATGAATCCACTGGTCTCCCTTGGGGGGCACGTCTCCCAGCTTGGCCAGCTGCGGCTCGAACGGGCCTTCGGGCGCTTTGGCTTTCTTGGCTTTGGTCAGCGTCGAGGCTTTCTTCGCCCAGTCCCTGCGCCGTCCTTTCTTCGGCAACGCGACGGCGGTGAGCTTCTTCTTATCGGCCTTCCCCGCGCCCGCGCGCTTCAGATCTTCGGCGGGCGGCGCGGTGACATTGCCAAGCAAATCGTCGGCTTCCACGTCGCTTGCGAAGGCATCGTCGTCTTTGAAAAGCAGCCACTGGGGCTGCTTGGCGGGCTTTCCCGACCGGACCAGGTGCCATCCACCCTTCAGCTTCGTGCCAAACAACTCGAACCGAAGATGCCCCTTGGCGAGCTGGGCTTCCGGGTCGCCCGTTGTCGCCCACACGCCGTGGTCAAACTGGGCGACGTGCCCGCCGCCGTATTGCCCTTTGGGGATGTCGCCTTCGAACCCAGCATAGTCCACGGGATGGTCTTCCACCTCTACGGCCATCCGTTTGACCGTCGGATCGTAGCTGGGCCCTTTGGGAACAGCCCAGCTCTTCAACGCGTCCCCGACTTGGAGCCTGAAGTCGTAGTGTCGGCGGCTGGCATGGTGTAGCTGGACCACGAAAATCGCCCGTTGCCCCTGCGGCAACGCCTTGCCAGGCTCCGGTTCCTTCGTTTTGTCAAAGCTCCGCTTGCGGCGGTATTCCGTAAGCGACATGCCCTTCCCCGGTTACTTGTCCAAGTGCTTTCGCACCGCGACCGCCGTCGGACCTACGGCCTTCACCGCCGCCCGCAGTTCCTCGGCGCTGACACCCAGCGCCTTGGTCCAATACTGGAGCTCGTAATCTTCGTTGACGTTGATGCGGTCGCGGTCCGGGCTGCCAGTGTTCTTTTTGTCGTCGGTCATGGTGATCTCCTCCGTTCGTCCTAAATGGTTTGGGCCCAAGCAACTGCCGGCTTCAGGTCACTGCATAGCGGGAGATGGGGTCGCGCTGAACGCTGTTGGCCGAACAGCGACAGGTCCGTAGGCCATCTCGCCTGCAGCAGCAATCACTTCCAATAGGTGAGCTGCGACGGGGCCTCGCGTTTTCCGCACGCCGATAAAGTGGACCCATGAACCATCCACTTCCACGCGTGTTCCGGCAAGCTCTGGGGACCGGCTCACCAGCCCTTGCAGGTTCTGAATCCACGTATCGCAGGGGGTCGCGTCCAGCTGGACCACGGTGGTGGCATCGCCCGCGTAGAGATCCGCCATTTCCATTCGGGTCACTCGCGGTGTTGCAGCCAGAAACTTTGGATAAGCGCTCATACGATTCTCCTAACAAGGTTGGAGACGAATATCCGCTTCATAGAGAGCACGGCGTGTCACCAAGGCGTCAAGGGGACGTCAAGCCGCTGGGCAGCTCTAGTCGAGTCGCCATTCATACACGAACGCTCGCACGCGCGACGAAAAAACACGCCATCGTAAGCGGTAGTTCCCTAGTATTTTCGGTAGAGCTAAGCTTGCACCCATTACGCGGGAGTCACGGTGAGAAGTGATTGCAACTGATTTCGGGAGCGACAATGTTCAACTCAGCGATGGACGTGACGATTTGGCATGGCCTCTATCTGCTTTGGCTTACTGCAGGGGCCATCGACTTTTGGCTTCACAGAGCCAGCAGCATCGAAACCACGTCGGGGCTAAAAGAATCCGGGCTGCACTTGGTGCAGATCGCGATCCTGGGGGCGGCAACGCTGCTATGGCTCTCCTTTCGAGCGTCTCAACCGCTTTTCCTGATCCTTCTGGCGCTGGTGTGTCTGCACGCCATCACAGGCTATTGGGACACACGCGTGGCCTATCCCACGCGAGCCATTCGCCCCTTGGAGCAGCACGTTCATAGCATCTTGGACTTGGCCCCTTGGATCGCAATCGGCGCCGTTTACTGGTCTGTGCCTGATACGCATGTCGCTACTGGCCTGGCACTTGACCTGGCTCCCATCGCCTTGTGGTTGTTTGCCATCGTGCCGGCACTCCTCCTTACGGTGCTTCCCGCCCTCAGTGAGTTCCGACGCTGCATTGTCTACCGCGCCCCCTAAGACGCATGGCAAGTCGAGGCCCCGTCGGAGCGTCGTAGCGCATCCGACAGGGCACTGATGACGATCCAGCCGTTACTTCTTGGCTTCGACGCCTGGGGTCGCGTCGCGCACCAGGAATTCCTCGGTCACTTCGGGCAAGTGCGAGGCCAGCCAATCGGCCATTGCTTCTTCCTGGACCAAGATCTCCTCGCATACGCGGGCCGTCTCCGGGTCGCCAGCGGTCTTGGCGGCCGCGATCAGCGCGGTGTAAGACGCGATTTCGAAGTGCTCGAACACGTAGCCGGCCATCGCGCCTTTCACGATCTCATCCGAGGCGGTCATCCCGCCCAGCGCTTGACCGAAGGCGGCCATCTTGCCCATCACGTCTTTGATGGTGGAAGGAGAACCGCCCAGGCGCTTGATGCACCCTTCCAGCAGCTCTCGCTGGCCGATCGTTTCTTGGATGTGCTCTTCGATTCGCGCTTTCAAGACGGGATAGTGCTCGATGCGGGACGCCTGGCCCTTCAGCATGGTCTCCGCCTGCTGCTCCATCGCATGAGCATCGCGGAGCCAATCGAGCAGGTTTTCTTTGGTTTCAGCCATGGTGCAACTCCTCGTTTGGATCAGGGGAAACCGCACCCTATCCAGACAAGCATCGACGAAACGCGATCTAGAAGTGACGGCCGGGCGAATCCGACCCTCAACGCCGGTCAGACAGACGCCGCCGGGTGGAGCTCAGAGATGGCGCGCCGAATGTCCTTGAGTCGGAATGGCTTCTCCATGACCGGGGTTCGTTGGAAACGCTCGGGAAGGGTCCTAGCCCCAAAGCCCGTGGTGAACACAAAAGGGATCCCGCGCTCCATCAGCACATCTGCGACGGGGAAGGAATCTTGGCCGTGCAGGTTGACATCCAACATCGCCACGTCGAAGGCTTCGCTTTGCGCTCGCTCCAACGCTTCAGGCAGATACTCCGCCTTCTCCCCCACCGCATAGCCCAGGCTCTTGAGCGACTCTTCCAGCACATACATCAAGCTGGGTTCGTCCTCGACCAGGAACACGCTCACCGATCCAGTCCCATCTGCCATGCCTTCACCCTCCCACGCCCGTCGTTTATCCATGCAAGGCCAGTGTGAAGGACTACCCGCATGGTTGTGTAAAGGCCAAGTCAAACTGAGCACCGAGACACCTTTTTACGGTTTCTTTACAAGCCATGTTTTAGGGTCACGCGATCCCGGGGAGGATGAACGTGACACAGTTGCAGCACCCCAAAGATGTCTTGAATGACGAATCCAGGCAGTTCGCTCTCTTAGTCAACTCCGTCACTGACTATGCGATTTATATGCTGGACGAACATGGCGTGATCCGGACTTGGAACCCTGGCGGCCAGCGAATCAAGGGTTACACCGCCGATGAGGTGATTGGCACCAACTTCTCTCGCTTCTACTTGCCCGACGATGCTGCAGCCGGCGTGCCGCAGCGCAACCTGCGCACGGCCGCTACCGAAGGCCGTTGTATCGAGGACGGATGGCGGGTTCGGCAAGACGGCTCGCGGTTCTTGGCGAGCGTCGTGATTGATCCCATCTGGGTTGATGGCGTGCTGGTTGGATACGCCAAAGTGACCCGAGACATCACCGAGCGCCACGACGCTCAAGAACGGTTGCAGCAGGTTCAACACAGCCTTCTACAGGCGCAGAAGATGGAAGCGATTGGCAAGTTGACTCTCGGTCTTGCCCATGACTTCAACAACCTTCTGACGATCATCGTCAACTGCCTCGACCTCATCAGCGTCCGCGTGAAGGACGGACCCGCTGCCAAGCTGATTGAGACGGCCCTCCGGGCGGCCGAGCGAGGTGCCCTCCTCTCCCGACAACTGCTGACATTTGGCCGAGGACAGAAGCTGTCCCCTGAGTCTTTGGATGTCACCGCCGCCCTGTGCGAGTCCCAAGAGCTTCTGCAACGCTCCGCGGGTGACGCGGTCGAGGTGGTTTTCGACCTCGATGAAGATCTTCCTCCAGTGTTCGTCGACAAGGCTCAACTAGAGGCGGCGGTGCTCAACCTGGTTTGTAACAGCCGCGACGCCATGCCCAACGGCGGCACCATCACCATCACAGCGCGCGCGCAGGATACACAAGACCCTGCATCGACAAACCATGCGCCCGAGCCCCACGTCTGCCTGACGGTCGAGGACGATGGCGAGGGCATCCCCCCTGACAAGCAGGCACGGGTTTTCGAGCCATTCTTTACGACCAAACCGGTAGGACGGGGCAGCGGTCTTGGCCTGAGTCAGGTCTTTGGGTTTACTACGCAATCCGGGGGGTTCCCCCAACTGAGCAGCGTTCCGGGCGAAGGCACCCGCATCACGCTCTGCTTTCCAATCCATGAGCCTTGAAATGCCCATCAACGTTTTGTTTGTTGAAGACGAAGACGATCTGCGCACCGTGGTGGTTGAAGCGTTGGCCGATCAAGGATTCGTGGTCACCCCTGCATCAGATGGTGTGGAAGCGATCGCTTATCTTAGGGGTGACACACGATATGCCGTGGTTGTCACCGACGTGAGCATGCCAGGCGGCATATCCGGCTTCGAGGTCGCTGCGGAGGTCGCTCTGACACAGCCCCACGCGCGCGTGTTGGTTGTTTCAGGCCTGCAACGCTCCCAGCTCGCGCCCATTCCTGCGGCCGTGCGCTTTTTGCCAAAACCTTACCGCTTCAAGCAGCTGATCACCGCTATCCACGAACAGCTCTCGTAGCCATCGTCAGGCGCCCATCAAATTTCCGCCGATCAGCGTCGGTGTCGCCGACGGAGAGCAAGGATTTGGCCGACCACAGCGGTAACGAGGATCAGGCTATTGGTGACCACAAAGACCGTCGATCCCATCAGGGCGCTGTAAGCGATGAACAATACCGATGCGGTCATTTGCCCGACGAAGAGCCATGTGGACACCGCTTCCACCGACCCTGCCCGGTGTTGCTTGTAGATCTGTCGAGACAACGTGGCAATGAGCACGGCCGTGGCGGCCCATCCGAGTAGGTCTGCCGGCATCGCGGTCATCGCACAAGTGCCTGCGCTGGTAGCACCGCAGCAGGGGTTCCCAAAACCTCGCGCTCCAAGGCCTGTAAAAAACTACTGAAACCCTGTGGTGCCCTTGATGAGCGTCGGGCGCTGGTGAATACCACCGGCCGCGCACGCCAAGCGATGCTTGCTCGCGAACACTCAAGGGCCCGCACCAGTGCTACATCCTCACCCGTTGCCAACGGCGGGAAGCCGCCGACTTTCTCATAAGCTGCGGCACTGAGGCCCAAGTTGGCGCCGTGGATATGACGGTGCCCATCGCACGACAGCTCGCGGCCGGCAAAGGCTTCACGCACAGCGGGGGGATAGTCGCGCCATTCGGCCACGTCCACCACCCCGCAGAACGCGTCAGCGCCGCATGCTACCTGCTTCCACAGCCAGTCCGCAGGCACGACCGTGTCGGCGTCGGTGCTGGCAATCCAACGTGCGCCCAAATCAAGCGCATGACGGGCCGCCGCCGCACGCGCGACACCTACGCAGCGCGCATCGAGCGCGACTGCCGCTGCACCGTGGAGAGCGCACACGCCCCCTGTGCCGTCGGTGCAGGCATCCAGCGCGACCACGGTTACTACCGGCTCGCCCTCCAAACCTGGATGCACTGCAGCTTCGTTGACCGCCTCAAGGCAGCGACCAATGTCATCGGCTTCGTTGTGCGCCGGCACGATAACCGCGATCACCACATGCCCTCAGGGTGGGCCACTCTGCTCGGCTTGGGGCTCAAGCCAATCAGTGGCAGATCGACGTCTGGGCCGGTCAGAGCGTGCGCAGGGCCGCGGCAAAGATGACGGTTCATTTGTCAGGGGATAAGGATCACCTTGCGGCAGTCCTCCTCCTTACGGTCGAAGAGTTCGTAGCCGCGGACGGCTTCTTCCAGGGGAAGGCGGTGAGTAATAATCACGCCCGGGTTGAGCGCGCCTTCCCCGATGTAGTCGAGCAACTCGGGCATCAGGCCCTGCACGTGGGTCTGGCCCATCTTGAAGGTCAGGCCCTTGTCGAACGCATCGCCAAGCAGGAAGCCATGCAGGTAACCGGCGTAGACGCCAGGAATGCTCACCCTGCCGCAGCGGCGGGTGGCCGCGATGCA
Source organism: Stenotrophomonas sp. NPDC077420 (assembly GCF_044543385.1). NCBI lineage: Bacteria > Pseudomonadati > Pseudomonadota > Gammaproteobacteria > Lysobacterales > Lysobacteraceae > Stenotrophomonas > Stenotrophomonas sp. NPDC077420. The sequence continues at coordinate 17,729 of NZ_JBITVZ010000011.1, read as the reverse complement.
CTGGCGGATCGCCACCCCGCTGCTGCCTTCCACCTTCAGCGTGGTCAGTGCTGATTCGAGTGCGCTTCCTTCGGCTTCGAAGCCGACTGCTTCGATGGAGGCATCAACGCCGCGCCCGTTGGTCTGCGTGATGATGTATTCAGCCGGGTCTTCGATCTGACTGAAATCCACTGGGGTTACGCCGTAAGTCTGCGCGGCGAAGGCCAGCCGGTAGGCCAGGTGATCGACCATAAAGATGGTCTCGGCCCCCAGCAAACGGCAGCACGCGGCAGCCATCAGTCCGACCGGGCCGGCGCCGAAAATGGCCACAGTAGACCCCGGTTTGACGCCCGCATTGATCGCGGCCTGGTAGCCCGTAGGCAAGATGTCCGACAGGAACAGCACCTGCTCGTCGGGCAGCGCATCCGGCACGCGCAGCGGGCCCACGTTTGCCTTCGGAACCCTTACGTATTCAGCTTGGCCGCCGGACACCCCGCCGTATAGATGGCTATAGCCGAACAGAGCGGCGGGCGGGCGGATGCCCTTCTGGTTCACCGCCGCGCCCTTCCCGGTATTGGTGGTCTCACAGGCCGCGTGTTCAGCCAACTTGCAGTGGAAACATTCGCCGCAAGCGATGACGAACGGCACCACCACGCGGTCGCCAGGCCTTAAGTCGGTCACGCCGCTTCCTACCTCCTCCACGACCCCCATGAACTCATGACCCAGAACGTCACCGGTGTGAAGGTCGGGAATCTTTCCGCGGTATAGGTGAAGGTCCGAGCCGCAGATAGCAGTCGCGGTGACGCGCAGGATCAGGTCATCGGGCGCCGCCAAGGTGGGATCCGGGACGGTGTCCACCCGGACATCTTTGCTGCCGTGGTAGGTCAACGCGCGCATTGGCGGCTCCTCTTAACGTGATCGGTGCACCTAGAGATACCCGTCGCTGCGTCCCGGGTCGGTGACTGCCGTGTCGTGACGATGTGGAGCCCACCAAGCAGAGGGCGGTAATGAGTTCTCTAAGGTGGTTTTTGGTGACCAGAATGCCGGCATCGGCAAGTGTCTTCTCCGCCAGGAAGGCGGGGCGGGAATAGATCGCGTGCATCGGCGCTGACTTGATGATGCTTTCCGACCCACCCATGCGCGAAGACGAATCGGGCAGCTAGTTGCACCTCAAGCCCGCCACCTCGTCCACGCCCGGCAGGGGCGACGGCAGCACGGCTTTACACACGCCCGACACCTCGACTGCCATCCCCGACTCGGGGTGTTCGAGGTAAAGCGCCCCGTCGTAACCGACCATGGCTTGCTCGTTCGGCGTGGTCGCCATGGTGCCTGGTTGAATAGCGGTTCCAATGAGCACGAACGATCGGGCGTTTTGCGTGAGCACGGGGAACGTCACCCGCACGCCACCTTGGCGGGGCGCCATGGCCTGCTTCTCGGTCTCCCCGATCTCCATGCCCACCGGCAGCTCCTTTTCCTTGAGGCTGACGGTGGTGGGTAGCAGGGAGGGAACGTCGGTCACCAGCACCCGCCCCTGCCGGTTGGTGGTGCCGACCGGCGCCCCGTTGACCCGGACCGGCAAGCCCGCCTGGCCTGGCACGTCCACCACGGCGAAGCTGGCGTAGGCCGGACGCCCGAAGGCCACGCCGCGGTGGTCCAAGAACAGGGACCCGGAGAAGCTGGCCGCAGCGGTGGTCTGCCCGTCGTAGTGGTCCATGCTCGCTCGCACGTCGCCGTAGCGCAGGTTGGCCTCGGCAGTCGCGCGGGTGCTGCCCTGATCGCCCTCGGTGTGCTCTGCAGCCAAGCGAAGGCCGCCATCGGTGCGGTAGGTCGCCCGGGTGGTCAGGGCATCCTGGCCTGGGGCTTGGCGAGCGCGAACGCCCAAGCTGGCCTTGCTGCCGAAGCGGTAGGTGTAGCTGGCCGCCGCTTGGAGATCGCCGCCTTTCATGTCTTTGACGACGTTGGCCGACACCTGCCCCGCCTTGCCCAGGTTGGCCGACACCCCGAGCGCAGCGAATGCCAGGGAGGAACGCCCCGTGTCGATCGCGCTGTAAGTGCCTCGCACGGTGATGCGGCGATCCGGGCGGTAGAACACGGAGGCTTGGGTGCGCGAGGCAATGGGTGTGGCGTAGGTGCTCTGCAGGCGCCAGAAGCCATCGTTCTCCTCATGCTCCAGGCGCACGCCCAGCGTGGGGCCACGGTAGTCGTAGCTGGCCACCCAGCGCGTTCCGCCTTGGCTTGAGCGGCCCACCTCGCCATCGAACACCCCCCACGTGCCCGGAGCCCAGGTTGAGCCCAAGGTGAGGTTTCCCTTGTCCTGTTCGTCTATTTGGCCTCCGGCTCGAGCCGTCCAGCGGTCGTTAACGCCTTTGGCCCACGACCCACTTATGCCGGCCTCGCCGTAGTGGTTTTCGTCTTCGCGCACTTGGCCGGCCGCGATCTCCCAGGCGGAGAGGCCGGAGCGCAGCAGCACGGGAGAGACGTAGAGGCGCTGCATGGAGACGGCGGTTTCGCGGCCGTAGGTGTCGCGCACGACCACCGCCGTTTGACTGGCCCCCAAGGCCACGTTACGGCCTTCCACGGTGAAGGGTCCCGCTTTAATGTCCTGCCGCGTCACTTCGGCTTGGTTTGAGAGGACTTTGACTTGGCCGGGGTCCAGGGCGATGCCGCCCAGGGTAGGAACGGGCCACGTCGGCGTGAGCGGATCCAGCGCCGCAGGGTCCTTGGCGAGGCGAATACCGCCCAGCGCCACGGGGCCGATGCGGGGCGTGGCATAAACATCGCCGACTTGCCACGCCAGCTGCCGCTGGAGATCGTCTTTCTGCCATGCCGTCATGCCGCGACGCATTTCAAAGCCGGCGGGCGCTTGGTTGAGCTGGCCGGTTGAGGAAAGCACGCCCCAACGGCCGCCCGTTCGGGCTTCCAGGGCCAGAGAAGTCGCCTGCTGCCCTCCGGTGCGCTGCGTGGCCAGGTTGTAGTTCACGAGCACCCCGCCGATGGCCGGAGAGACCGTGGGGACGGGGCTGCCCTGGCGAGTGAGGCGTTGCGCCGGCTGTCGCTCGGCGGGGATGGTGAGCTGCACCGTGGCGTTCTCGGGGTTGTAAGCCACCACGACACCCAAGGATTGGTCGGTGAGGTTCTCGCCCGCTTCTTCGGGCCGAAGGGTCACGCCCAGCTGCTGCCAAGTGCTGCCCTCAGCGACCCACGCCCCGCCTTGCTGCCAGAGCAGCACGGGAACCTTGGCCGACACTCCGTTGGCCTGGATCGGTGCGGCGAGCACCGGCTCCACCCCGTCGGGGATGGCCGCGTGCAGAGGCCCCCCAGCGAAGACCAGGACCATCGCCAAGGCCAGGGCGCATCCTCTTCCCATGGAAGCGCCTTAGTCCGCAACGAGGGGGATGGAAGCCCCGTTGACCGTGACGGTGATCGACGCCGCTTTCTGGCCAGGCTTCAGCCCCACGTGCTTGCTCTGCCCCGGCAATACCCAGCCCAACGCCCCTTCCCGCCAGGCGGGCTGGCCTTGCGGTCCGATCGCGGTCATGCGCGCGGCGGTGGGACCGGTATTGGTCAGCAGAAGGCCATCGGGGGTGAAGCGGGCCGTGAGCAAGGGCGGCCCGGCGTGGGCGTCCTCAAAAGCCAACGGCAGGTTCTGGTGGATGAGCAGCTGCACGCGACCAGGCGTGGCCGGCTGGGGCAGTTGGCGCAACAGCACGCGGTAGTAGCCAGGCGTGCCGACGCCCTGGGTGCGGACCAACCGCACGGCCCGACGGGACCCTGGCGGGATTTCAACGATCGAGGGGGCAGCAAGAAGCGCCTTTGTGGGGCTTGTCACGTCTTGGCCATCGGCATCCAAGGCCCAGTCCAGCACCGTCACCTGAAATCGCTCCGGCGTCTCTCCGTCGTTTACCAGCGTCACCACCGCTGCCTTTTCGCCGGCTGGGGCCAAGATGCTCGTGGGAAACAACGACACGCTGCTTGCCCAAGCGGGAAACACACACAAAGAAAAAATAGAAACCCAAAGAACACGCTTAAACACAATCCCTCCCGAATCCAAAGACCTCCTTTGATCCAACCAAAACATTTAAGGTTGTCAACCCACCCACAAAAGAAAAACCCCCGAAACTTTCGGGGGTTTGATAGAAAACCTTTGAGGGTCAGTAAGTCAGGGTGACCGCAATGGTGTCGGAGAAGGTCCCGCCGGGCACCTTGTTCAAATCGTAAAAGGCATAGCCCACGCCGATCATTCGCTGTTCGCCGTCGCCCGTTCCTTCCAAAGCATCGGCCCCGCTGCCCCACACTTGGCTGGCACCAGGATCTTTGAAGAGGCCGTAGGCGACGAAGTTTCCGGCGCCATCCGACACGGCACGGTGGTTGGGACGGCCAATCGCGGCCCCGTAGTTCAATCCATCGCCGGGCACGATGCTGAAGGCGGTGCCTTGGTTGCAGCGAACCAGCAACGCGCCGTTGGAGTAGCCCTGCGTGCCGGACGCCAAGCCGTTGTATTCGCCGCCGCCCAGCTGGGTCACGAACATGCTGCACTCGTTGTTCACAGTGGCGGAAATCATCAGGTCTTCTGTTACGTCCGCGGCGGAAGCCGAAGCGGCAGAAAACGCGGCCATCAAGGCCAGAGAAAGGGAAATGGTCTTGCGCATGAATAATCCTCCTCGGATTTTTGGAAAGGGAAAGGACCCGAATTGGGCTTACTTAACCAATAGCCGATAAATCCATTTGCGCAATGGGATCCGCCAAGAAATATCTTCGAGGATCGAAGCCAGCGCTTGCAGCGAACCTGCGAGTGCGCTAAAAAGCAATAGCCGGTCGCAGAAGCGCCGGTGTTGTGCCCGCATGCCATTAGGCTCCGGGTGCCCGAGGTTCTCCAGTAGGAGGCGCGGGAATCCTTTCGATTCCGGAGCCTTCTATGACGACCAAGCGCCTCAAATCCATCCGCACGTCCGCCTTCCACGCCCAGTCCGGCCGTTGCTATTACTGCGGCCTGCCGATGTGGCTGACCTCCCCGACCGAGCTGGGGCTCAAGGGCAGCAATGGGCGCGGAATCCAATGCACTGCCGAGCATCTAACGGCCCAACAGGATGGGGGGCAGCACGTGCCAGAGAACGTCGTGGCTGCGCATGCCCGGTGCAACCAGGGCCGCCATAAGCGCCTCGGCCAGGCACCATCTCCTGACGCGTTTAGGACGCTGGTGATGCGAAGGGTCGCACGAGGAAAGTGGTGGCCTCAAAACTTGCCGTTCTGGCACCATCAGCCGATCCGTTGAAATCACCGCCAGGAAAGGAAGCACCTATGCTGATTAGGGGGACAGCGCCCGCCAGTTGTTTTGGACTTGCGGGGTGTGATGCAAGGTCGCCGCCCCTCCAATCTCCGGCTCGTCTTCCGGGCCTTCGACGTCAGACGTATCAGTAAATGACGCCACCCATATCGTCGTCACCCGGGTGCTTTCGCCACATTTCCAGCACGTGGTGTCGGCCTGCAGCAGGGCATAGCTTGGGGCAGCGAGGGGCAGTGTCACGCCCCCTCCCCCACGGCCGCGTCTCGCACTTCCCGGAGCCGCAGGGCCAGTTTGCTGCCAGACACCTTTCCTCCGCGACTGCCGCGTGCCTCGCTGACCACGCCCAAGGCGATTACCACGGCTTGGAGGAGGTCCGACTTCGTCCACCCCTGCTCGTTCCAATCCTCCGATAGGGCCGTCAATGCGCCGACGGCCTCCTTCCCTGACAGGTATTGGGCGCACGTCAAGGCGGACAGATGCAGTCCCAGCTGGGTGCGCAGGCGCGCTCCTGCCTCTTCTTGCAAGAGCGTTCCATTGGCGATATCGAGCAACACGTGCGCCGCAGCCACCGCCTTGGCACCGGCATTGGCGAGGCCTTTGTGCGCGGGGTTAGCCAGCAGACTTCGCCGAGCCCTTCTTGGGGGGCTTCCGCATCGGCTTGGCCTTGCTCGCCTTCTTCACCGCCTTGGTCACCTTCTTGACCGCCTTGGTTGGCGATTTGGTCACCGCGCCATCGGCCGCCGGGAACTTTGCACCCGGGTTGGCCTTGGCCCATGCTTTGCCGTCGGCGGATTTGGCCCACGTGGCGAAGGCCTTGGGGGTCAGGCCGCGGCCCGCCCATGTTTCACCGCTGGGAAGACGATACTTCGGGGCGACTTTGCCGAGCTTGCGGCCCTTCAACGATCCAGTGCCCGCCTTGGGCGCGCGCGCCGGCTGGGCGTCGATCGGTTCTCCGATGAGTTTGGCGACCTGCCGCCGCTGCGCGAGAGTGAGGACCTTCGCATACCTTTGGAGCACTGCGAGCGCCTTGGGCACCTCTCCGTCGCGTTTCTCGACCAGTTTTTTCTGCGCTTCCAGCTGTTTGATCTCAGCATCGAGCGATTTGAGGGTGGTGAAGGCCATTGAGATACTCGGTCAGATAAGGACGCCTTGGTTATATCCGATAACGCGCTTGCGAGACAGGCCCCCGTCTTTCTGCGCCCCTGCAATGGCTCGTTCGCACGTCTCGACGGAGCGCTCTCTATGGGGACGGGTGACCCAACAGCTTGCTCTTTTGCGAATCGAACTCGGCCTGCGTCAGGATACCTTGCTCCTTGAGCTTCAGAAGCTTGGCCAACTCATCGGCAACCGAAAGGGCTGGTGCTACGGTAGCGGGCACCGGGGCGGGCACCTCCGCGACGCTGACGACCTGAGTGGCCGTGGGACGGTAGTCCCGGTCGACGGTGAGCGACATTGCAGCATTGTTGCGCGTGACATCGAGTTGGTAGGTCGGCGCCTTGGTTGCCTTTGCCAGGCCATCCAGGAAGTCACCGTCGGTCTTGAACTTCTTTCCGGCCACCGAGGTGATGACGTCTCCTGCCTTGAGGCCCGCTCGGTCCGCGGCCCCACCAGGCGTCACCTCAGCCACCTCGTAGACAGCAGCCCTGCCGCGCGGAGCGACTTTCCCTAGAACTCCGAGCACGGTGTGGTTGGGGAAGGTCGTCCCTGCGGGGAACGCGCCTCCCGCACTGATCAGGAAGTTCATGATGCTGTTGTGGAAGTCCGCCCCTGAGAAAGGAGCGCGCTGCATCTGGCCGAAGGCCATCTGGGTTTCCATCCAGCCCGACACCTGCACACGCGAGACGCCGGACAGCTCACTCACGTTGAAGCGGAAGAAGCGCCGAGGAGGCGTGGAGTAACTGTTCCCGAGCAGCATCTGACCCATGATGGACTGACCCGTGCTCAACGGCGACTCGCAAACGACTTCCGTATCGCTGCTGCTCACGACCGTCCACTGGACATCCATGCATTTGCTGGACAAGCGGGAGACGGCCACCGATGCCTTGCCTGAGAACACCGCCTCGGGTGTGCCACTGGGAGTCACAGCGAACAGCTGGGAGCCAGTAGCGGTGAACGGCAGGATGATGAAACCAAGAAGAAAAATCAACGTTCGAATCGCCATGGCGCTCCCCCTAGAGCATGTGACGTTGGACCTCCAGCGAATGTTACCCGTTTAGGTAACCCCTTAAGCGCCGGATCGGCCCTCCAGAATCTCTCGCGCGATTTCCTCAGCGGCGTGCAGCGCCAGGCGGCACGATTCGAAATCCGGTAGCACCACGTCCCGGCAACCCGCTGCCGGGACCTCCACGGATAGAAGGCGCCATTGGAACCCTCCGCCGCGCCAGATCGTGGCCGAATACTCGTGACCGTCAAAAGAGAGAAATACCCGATGTAAAGACTCCGGAGGCTTCTGAGTGCCCATGACGGCTTTTCCAGGAGCAGGATGGCTCAGTCTGTCTTCGGGCCCCACGCTGTGCAACACAGGAAGCCTGAATAGGCCGAGGCCGAGATGAGCTCGGGGCCTCATGGAAGCGATACGGCTATAACAAAGGCCTTGGGGAAGTTCTTCGACCATCGACAGCCCTGGAGATCAGCGCCTTACGCAGCCTTGCGGTGCTCGTAGTAGGGGTGCTGCTTGTCGTCCATCAGAGCGAGCAACTCCTCGACGCTGCGGCCCTGCGGCGTCAACCAAGCGTCCACGTTCTCCGGCTTGAGGTTGACAATGGCGCGATCGTGCCCTGCAGCCGCGACTTCAGGCTCGGGGGCGTCGGTCACCGCCGCATAGGACCAGAGATCGGGCAGCAGGCCGGCCGGATCGGTCCAATGGGACACCAGGCACGCGATCAGCAGGTTCTCTCCGGTGCTCGGGATGAACTGAAGTTCTTGGCTGCCGCCTGCCCCATCATCGACGTTCTCGTAGAACACACGCGCCACCATCAAGCCGTGCGTATGCCCGAACTGGTGTCGCCAGAACCGAGTGAGGTTGTCCCGGCGGGCGTTGTAGGTGCCCGAGACCTGCCCGCGTTTGGTTCTGTCGATGCTAGGGTCCATGCCTGCCGGTCGGCAGTTGTAGCGCATCGGCCGAACGATCGGCCTGCCGTCCTCCACGATGAGAACAGGGGCATACCAGTCCGGGAAGATGCGGTCGTCGCGCTCGGGGACGGGCACCGTGCGGATGCCATCCGATATCCAGCGTTTCAGCTGCTTGACCTTGTTGCCCGCGATGCGTTGGTCGTTCGCGGCTTTCTTCGTCGGCTTGGACCCGGCCAACACCCGCTCTGCGTCGGCCAACCGCTTGGCCTGCTTGAACAGCTCTTGCTCGCTGTTTTGCACAAAAGTGGCGTTGTAGGACTGGATCAGCGCCTGAATCTCCGTCACGCCAGGCGTTTGCGGATGGAGGAACCCCTGGTCCATCCCTTTGGGGATTTTGATCTTGGGATCCGCTGCCCGGCGCAGGTAAAGCTCGACGAATGCGTCGATGTCGATGTCCGCGCCATAGGCGCGAACATATTTGTGGTAATCGGCCCACACTTCAGCGGAATAGCACATCCGGTCCTCTCCCAGCACGCGGTCTAGGCAATCCTAGCCAACCGGCCCGAGAGGGCGCGTGTGGAGGAAGCAAGCGCTCTGCCCCATGAGCGCATTCAGGAACTCCGACAAGCCGCGTTAGCAATACTACTAACAGCCCGCTAGACTGACGGCCCGTTGTGGTCTCACTGGATGAGCCAGCCTTTCAGGAAACTCCCGCCATGCTCACCCCATCCTCCTTCCCTCCCGGCTTCCTTGGCGCCGCCAACCTGGCCGCCGAAGTCCTGGCCCTCCCTGTGCTGCCGGTGCGCGTCACGTGTGGCTTCCCCAGTCCAGCCGAGGACTTCTTCGGCGTCACGGACCTGCTGGACCTCAACCAGCGGTGTATCGACAACCCGGTCGCCACGTTCTTTGTCGAGGCCGATACCGGCGAATCCATGGAGGGGTTTGGCATTGGACCAGGCGACACGCTGGTGGTCGACCGGAGCAAACGGCCGCGTCCGGGGGATGTCGTGATGGTGTTGTGGGAGGGAGGGTTCACCGTCAAGCAGCTGCGCCAGCGGGCCGGCCGGTTTGAGCTGCATTCCGGCAACCCGGCCAATGCTGCAATACTGGTTCCAGAAGACGTTGAGCTGGACGTCTGGGGCGTGGTGACCTGGTCCTTCCGAAAACAACTCAGGCGCTGACATGGAAGACTTACGAACCCGTTGGAGTCACCTCACAGCAATGGAGGGCCCGCGCTGGCCCATCCGCTGCGGTCATGTATTCAGCGCCGACGACCTCGCACTGCTGCGGGAGGGCCTTTGGCCCCGCGATACGGACGACCGGTGGGCGGTTTGGGTGGACGGTGGGGACACCTTGCGATGCTGGCGCTCCTCGACCGGCACGTGCATTTACGAGGCCCAGTTGCTGTTCGTCACCGACGGTTCGGCGGCAGTTGGCGTGCTGAACGTGCTTGACGAAGAAAATGTCTACCGGCGAGCGCCCACGGACGAAGGGGAGCTCGAACGCTTTGAAGGGGTGCTGTCCCTCGTGTGGCGTCGCGAGGCCGGGTCCAACGCGCTCGAAGACATAACAACTATCCAGGAGCCGTGATGCGCGATCGAATAGCTCTTTGGAAGCGTGTCTACGACACAGACGACAACGCGATTTCGAAGGCATTGTCCAAGCTCGCGTGGGACCTGACCGCATTCACTTGCGTGGTGGAAATGGTCCGCCACGCGCCCGATGTCGATGACGGGAAGCGACTCAATGGGATGGTGTTGGAAATGCTCGTTACGGGCTTCTGGAGCAGCACCATGCAAGGCGTTCGGCGTCTGGCTGAGCGGGACACCATCCACGGCGCTTATGGGGTGTGCTCCATTTCTGGCCTGTTGCTGGACGCCAAAGCGATCCGGCAACGCGTCACGCGCCGGGTATTCGTAGAGGACATTGCCGGATTGGCCTATAACTACTCCGCCGTTGAAGAACAGTATTGGCAGTTCGCGCGCGCCCAACCACCAGGCGACGCTTATCTCGTTCCGCGGGAGTATCAATACGAGCCTTCGGCACAACGGCATGCAGTGTTTGACTGGCTCAGCGGGACCACGTCCGGCACCTCAACTCCGGATGATCTGATTCGGGAAGAAGTGTTCGACGCGTTGGAGCGCCGCCTAGCGGGCCTGGATGGTGTCGTGGAACACGTTAACGTAGAGATTGCCCACGCGGCCACAGAGTTCAGCCGGACGGGCCGAGTGCTTCCGCGCTGGAATCTGGACGACGCAAAGGACGCCATCAAGGAGCTGGCCCAGATCGCGCAACTGGTGGGTGAGTGGTTTTGCTACAGCGGCATTGGCAGCGTTCTTCCCCACCCGTCGTTCGACCAATTCGCGCACTTGGACCAGCCCCTTTTCAACGGTGACACACAACAACTCCAAGCTACTTGGGATGGCTTGGAGCAAGAAATCAGGCAGTGGCACGACGTGGATCCGAGGACCCTTTGACATGTTGGGCCTCGTCGACGGCAACAACTTTTACGCCAGCTGCGAACGGATCTTTAACCCATCGCTCCGAGGCAGGCCCGTGGTCATCCTCTCCAACAACGACGGGTGCGCCATTGCCCGCAGCCAGGAGGCCAAGGATCTGGGGGTTGGGATGGGTCAGCCGATCCACCAAGTCCCTTCCGACGTTCGTCGCCAGCTGAAGGTGCTATCAGCCAACTTTGGCCTCTACGGCGATCTGTCGGGGCGCGTGGTCTCAATCCTCCGGGACCTTTTTCCGCACGTTGAGGTCTACAGCATCGATGAATCGTTCGTTTCGTTCGATGGCATCCCGGCCGGGGAGCACCAACGGATAGCCGGGGAAGCCCGCGCGCGGATTCTGCAGTGGACCGGGATTCCGTGCTGCGTGGGCATCGGCCCAACAAAAACATTGGCCAAGCTGGGCAACAAGGCCGCCAAGAAGACGGTGAACGGGGTCATGACCGCACTGCCCGGCTCCGCCCTGTTGGACCGCTTTCCTGTCGAAGATGTCTGGGGCGTGGGCCGCAAGCTCACTGCCCAGCTGGGGATTGAAGGTGTGCTTACCGCGGCTGACTTGGTTCACGCCGACAGCGACACGTTGCGGGCGCGGTATGGCGTGACGTTGGCCCGCACCCAGCGAGAGCTTCAGGGCATTGCCTGCTTCTCGTTAGAAGAAGTCGAACCGGACCGGCAGCAGATCGTGGTGTCCCGTTCGTTCGGCAAAGAGGTCGTGGCCTTAGAAGACGTCCAACAAGCCGTTGCCACCTTCGCCCAGCGGGCCTGCGAGAAGCTCCGAGGGCGCTCGCTGCAGGCCGGTGGGGTTTGGGTGTTTCTCCACACCAACCCGTTCAAGCCCGGGGCACCCCAATACCATCCCAGCAAGGCTCTTAACTTCATATCGCCGACCACGGACACCCGCGAGGTGCTCGTGGTGGTTCAAGCCCTGACCAAGGCGATGTGGAGGGAAGGCTACCGTTACAAGAAGGCGGGCATCGGGCTGCTGGACCTGACCGCGAGGGACGTCCACCAAGGCGATCTGTTCGCCCAGGTAGACCCGCGCTCCCACGCGTTGATGGACGTCATGGACCGCGCAAACGCGAAGTTCGGTCGTGGCGCCATGGCGTTTGCGTCGTCTGCCAAGCGCGTGCGCGGAGGCGAGCAGCGCAGGCAGGTGTGGGCCATGAACCAGACCGCGTTGTCACCGGCTTATACGACCAGGTGGGATCAGCTGGTTCGAGTGAGGTAGTGACCGTCATCGCGCCAACCATTCCACCAACTCGCGGACACCGGCCGCGTCGGAGCAGGCTGCGTCCACTCCCTCGTTCTCCACCTTCATTTGCAAGGTGAGCCACGCGTGTTCCTTCTTCTCCTTCAGCCCGACATGAGGTTCGATAGCTCCTCGGCTCCATAACCAGATCGATTTATCCCGAAGCTTTAGAACTAGAGCATGAATGTGAGGCGCCGCCTCTGGCTTTCCCGCAAGAAGTTCGAAGGCTTTTGATGCGCCCCCCTGCGGGCCCTTCTTTGGAAGCCCGCCATCGTCCAGAGAGATGGTTCCCGCGTCCGACATCTCTGCCAGTATGGTCTTACAGGCACCAAGATCCGTGTCGTCCGCATCTAAAAACCCATGCTTAGATGCCTGCCGGAAAGCATAGTCGAGATCCACAATCGCACATGCCGGAATCCCAATCGCGTCAAGAATCTCCATGGATTTCTGAGTGTCGGACACCCCGCTCATCGCGACAATCGCGAGTGAAGACTGTCCCATGGTCTTCCCGGAGGCGGCGCAAAAGAGACTTGGAAGCAAACGGAGTTCTGTCTTTCCCTCGGTCAAGACCACCTTGTCCGCGAATAGCATCTGGGACGAGTTGGTCAAACTAAAAATCTGGTGGAGTTGGTGCGTCGGCTCCGCAACCAGCTTTTCGACGACCGCCTGAAGCCTCGGCCTTGCTTGTGTGCCCTGCGGATGTTTCTTCGTCATCAGCAAGGCGTTCTTCGCGTCACGGGCGAGGATCATCTGAGCGGAGTGAGTCGAAAAAATGACTTGATAGCCCGCTTCAGATAGCAAACGCAAAGCCTCGCGAACTTGCTCCACTGCGAAGGGGTGCATGAACAGCTCGGGCTCATCGATCAACAACAAGGTCACACCGCCCACGACCGCCGCCCCTCGCTTCAGATCAGCCAAGTGACGCACCATGGCCATTTGAATGGCGCGCTGGGCACCGTGGCCGTAGGAACCGAAGGCTCTGCCCTTTCCATCACCTTCATAGACCTTAACAGTTCCAGCTTTGATGAGATCGTTCAGAACTGGGACTGGAAAATCCAGCTTGATGCTGACCCCAGGGAACAAATCAGAGATTTTCGCATTAATCGAGGCATCGATTCGCCCCAGCTCATCAAACCGCTCTGCTCCCTCCGCGGAAAGCATTCCAATGATCGCCGAAAGGTGCGGTGACAGGTCAGCCTCGTGCCTCTCCTGGATCGCCGCAACCATGTCGGTAAGAAGTTTGCCAATCGTCGTAGTGGTTTTTGCTTTACTGGCGTCCTCGGCCGCATCCTCCATCGCTCCGATGCGTATTGGCTCCGGGAAAAGAGCAGAGATTGCTTGATCAATACCGGTTGGATTGGGATCCCACGCGTTCGTGTCTGGATTCAATATGGTTAGGAATACATCCCCGCCAGGCACCTGCTGAACTTTTCGGATGAAGAGCACCCCATTGCGCACATGGTGCTCAATTTTGCTTCGATGCCTAACCTCTAGCGTCGCGAGGTCCGCTTCGGCGATGCCGTAAAGGCGGCCGAATACCTCAACAGGCAATAGGGAATCGTGGAAGTCTTCCTCCTTCAACTTCCCCTTTTTCACCAACCATTGCAACGCAGTGAGGCAGTTGCTTTTACCGCAGTTGTTCAACCCGACCAGCGGCGTAAACTTGGTCAGTTGCAACTGGGTGGAAACACACGATCGGAAGTTCCGAATATCTAAGTCTGAGATGTAGACAGCCATTCCGTTGCCCCCTGTTGTGAGTCACTCCCCGATCACAGCCCTAAGCTGTTCGGTGACGCTGTTGCCCTTCTCATCCTTCAACTGGGCCATGAGGTAAACCCCTCGGCCATTGCTCTTCTTGGCCCACAGCTCCCCGATCATGCGCTTCTCCTTCTCGGAGTCTGCGGAGTAGCGGTCGCCGCCTTTGTATTCAACGACCAGCAAGCGGCCGTCCTTGAGTCGGGCGACGAAATCCGGGTAGGTCCGCTGCTTGGACGTCGGCATCCAGAACTGGCTCTTGTCCACCAGGTTGCGGACCCAGAACTCCACCTCATCCAGCTGGTCGATGGCTTGGGCACACAAGAACTCTTCACCGACCTTGCCGCTGGCGGTCTTCCACTGAAGATCGCCCACGAAGGGGTAGTAGTGCTTGCGGAAGCGATACGTGCCGCCTTGGTAGTAGGAATGCGCCGGATACTGGGTCATGTCCGCCGGATAGGTGAACATGGCATCGGGCTCGTCGCTGACCACGATCTCGGCCTTTGCACCGAACAAGGCCTGTTGGAAGCCATCCTTGAGCGCCTCGGCTTTGGCGATCTGGAGCTGCTCGCCCAACTTCCGCCGGAGCACGAACTGGCCATTGAGCAGTTGGGACAGTGAGAAGCCCCGATCTTCGGACAGCCCGCTGATGGACCGGCGCAGCCACTCGCGAAGAATCGGCTGCTTCACGCCAGGGTCTCGGATCTTCTGATCCAGCCAACCCACCAAATCTGCTTGGGTTCTATCCTTGGCAAAGCCCGGCAGGTAGGTATTTACGTCGTCATCGATCTTCGTGTAGCTGACCTTTGCATCAACCAAATCCACCTCGAAGGTCTGGCTGTCGGCATTGAACTTGAGGCTGGAGAGGTCCGGCGGGTAAGCCAGCAAGTCCCAGGCGAAGCCCGGGGGCGTGGCACCGCTCTCCACGAACTCCAGCTCGCCCTGCTCCATGACGCCGAGCCGGGGGACGCGGAACACAACACCGTTCTGGCTGGGGGCTTTGACTGCCTTGGCCGTGATCTGGTGCCGCTGGATCGTAGCCGTCGCCTCCTCGCGCTCCTTGGCCGGCACAGCCTTGGTAATGGCTTCCACCGTGGCTTCGTCTACTTCCCCGGTGATCTCGACCGTGCCGCTCTTCCCATCCCCGCCCAAGGTGAACACCACGTTCTCCTGGTCCCGTGCCGGCACGTCAGAGAAATCGGGCCGTTTGCTGACCGCGACGGTGGTCTTGGGAGCTGTCGGTGCTGGGTTGACGTTGCCCCCCTTGAGATCCAAGCCGGGACCCGGCGTGAGATCCGTCAGCACCGCGCCAACGGCTTCCAACGGGTTGAACCCGATATCGATGAGCGATTTGGTGAGCTCCGTAGCCGCCAAATTGAAAGCCGTGGTGGTGACGTGCGCGTAGGCCTTGTTCATGGCCTCTTGCTTGCGGCGGGTGGCATAGGGCATGCGCAGCACGCGGCCCAGCAACTGCTGGATGTCTTTGTCGCTTTTGACTTGGGCCACCGAGCAGAAGACGTAGGCGAAAGAACAATCCCACCCTTCCTTGAGTGCTTGCTTGGTAATGATGACCTCGATCGGACAGTCCTTGGCGAACAGATCCACGCCATCGATTTCGCGTTGGTCACCGGTTGCAATGGCAATGGCCTTCTCGGGCACCTTTTCGTTGTCGATGAGGTGCTTTTTGACCTCCTCCACCGTGGCCGTGCCCTTGGCGTTCTCGGCCTGGATCAGCAGGATGGGACGGATATAGTCCGGCTCGCCAAGCGCGGTCTTGCCCAGCTCGTTTCGGCGGGCGACGGCGCTGCCCACAGCGACCTCCCACTGCGCGACATGCTCTTTCAGCACGACCGGGAACTTGATCATGTCCGCTGCCTTGAGCTCAAAGGCGCTGACGCTGACCAGCACGTTGCTCTTGCTGGCCTCGGGGGTCGCGGTCAGCTCCACCACCACTTTGGCACCCAAGCGCTCGTAGACCTGATACGAGAGCGGCGTGTTCGCATTGTGGGCTTCGTCGGTGATGACCAACGGTCCGTGGAGTTTGAGCAGGTTGGCGAACGAGGCAATCGCCTTCCCGGCCTTGTTCTGCTCCAGGTAGGGAAGGTCCGACACGCTGCCTGCAAAATGGGCCTCCAGATCTTCGTGGTGTTCGTAGACCTTTCGACCTTCCTGGTTCTCCACGCGCAGCGCCGCCATGGTCGAAATGACCACGCACACCTTGGTGCCCAGGTCCGCGGGACGAATGTGGGTGAAGTCCTCCACGTCGAATACCGCCACCTTGCCGCCGAATGCCTCGTCCAGCTCCTGGCGGTAAGGGTGACGTGGATTCTTGAACGCTTCGAGGGTCTGGGTCTTGATCTGGGTGGTGGGCACCATCCACATGACCAGCGGGAACTCACGCTCCAGGTATGCGTCGCCTGCGGCCTGAATGATGTGCGCGCCCATCACGGTCTTACCGCCGCCAGTGGGGATGCGCAGGCAGACGTAGGGCGAGGCTTCCATGCCCGGCATGGGCTTGTAGTGGGTGACCAAGCCAGGATCGACGTTCTGCTCGAACGCGGATGCGGGGCCGGTCAACCGGGCGTCCTCCAAGAACTGGGCCAAGCTGGACAGCGCCCGCTGCTGATACACCTTGAGAGAAAGAGCCATGCTTAGCGTGCCTTGATGTCGTAGGGGGTCTGCTTGAAGGTGATTTGGAGCTCCTCCAGCCGCTCCTTGGGCAAGTCGCACGACTCGCCGTAGATCACCTTTGGACCATCAAAGGGCTGCAGGCCCTTCAACACCCGCTTGGTCAGCACGTTGCCGCCGGCCTTGCTTTCATCGCCCAGGATGCCGTTGAAGAGCAGGTAGTAGCCGATCCCGTGGTGTTCGCCCAGGTACGGCTGCTTGGGGGCACGGGTGGAGCGAGCTGCACCAGTCTCGGCGAACCACACATGTGCAGCCAAGTGCTCGAACTTGATGCTCTCGCGAATGTGGCCTTCGTCATCAAATACTGGGACGCCCAGCTTGTAGAAACGGAATCCGCCCCCGCCCTTCCAGCCGACGATTTTAGAAATACCAGACTGCTCACCCTCGACGACTGCCTTCAAACGCGGCAGGCACTTCTCTTCAGCATGATCGCCGCGTTCGACCCCTATCCAGCGGCGCCCCATCTTGTGGGCCACGGCAGCTGTTGTCCCGGACCCCAAGAAGGAGTCAAGAACGAGATCACCTTCATTGGTCACCAAGTCGAGACATCGCTTGATTAGCGACTCTGGCTTCTTGCTTTTGGGGAATTCGACATTGCCTTCTTTATGCAAGTTGTTCGACAGCAAGTCGTCCCATAGCGTAGTCAATGGCTCACCAGCCACTAAAACACCGTCCACTTCCTTAAGCTTAGACGTGTAGAAAAGCAGCCGTTCGCCACCCAAGAAATACATATCTGAGTGCTTGTCCCGCCGATGCAAGACAACCTCTTGCGGCCGTGCCTGAGATGCATCGATAGCCTCCCTGACATCTTGGCCCACCGCTTCATAGTCAGGCCTCGCCGAACGGCAAACATGGCTTGCATGATCAACAACAAAGTCGTTCAGGTATTCCTCAAAGCCATCACCCAGCTCCTTCTTAAGATCCGCCACCTTTCTGCCAGCTTTCTGACTGACTGCTGCAGCAAGTGTCGTGAACTTCCATGCCTCAATGGGATCTTGGGGATTGACCAAAAAGCGGCCGTAGCGCTTATCTCGCTCGCGCCCAGTGAAAATACGATTGGGCCTCCACTTGGCCTTATCCTTCGCGTAAATGAGTGAATCGCCCAGGATTTCGTAGACACCTCGCAGCCATAAACTATGGCTTAGGCGGAGGTGGTTATGAGCACGAAGCGTTATACGGATGAGTTCAA